>DASYLQ010000132.1:0-6464 GCA_036009485.1 Janthinobacterium sp. | reverse complement strand
GTTGAGGATGATGACGACGGTGAACTGGTCGTACACCGGCGTGCCGAGATTGAACTTGATGCGCATGTCGACCACCGGGATGATGATGCCGCGCAGGTTGATCACGCCCTTGATGAATTCGGGCGCGTTGGCGATGCGGGTGACCACTTCGTAGCCGCGGATTTCCTGCACCTTCAGGATGTCGATGCCGTATTCCTCGGAACCGAGCGTAAACGCGAGATACTCGTGGCCGGCGATTTCCTTGCCGTCGACGGCCTTGGGAGCGGATGTTGCTGAGATCTCTGCCATGATATTTGTTCCAGTCTGGTTCACGAAAAAATGGACTCGTCGGCAAGCTGCCGGGACGAGCGGATAAGGGCGGCGACGTCAAGGATCAGCGAGACGCCGCCATCGCCCAGGATGGTGGCGCCGGAAATGCCGCTCACCTTGCGGTAATTCGATTCCAGGTTCTTCACCACGACCTGCTGCTGGCCGACCAGATCGTCGACGAACAGGCCGGCCTTGCGCCCCTCCGTCTCGAGGATGACGACGATGCCTTCGGACGGGTCGGTGAAGCGCGGTGCGATGTCGAACATCTGGTGCAGCGGGATCAGCGGCAGGTATTCGCCGCGCACCTTGATCACCCTGCCCTTGCCGCTGATGTCCTTGACGTCTTCCGGCGCCGGCTGCAGCGATTCGATGACGAAGCCGAGCGGCAGGATATACACTTCTTCGCCGACGCGGACCGACATGCCGTCGAGGATCGCCAGGGTCAGCGGCAGCGAGATCGAGATGGTGGTGCCGAAGCCCTTGGCCGAGCGGATGTCGACGCTGCCGCCCATGGCGGCGATATTGCGCTTGACGACATCCATGCCGACGCCGCGGCCGGAAACGTCGGTGACGGTTTCGGCGGTCGAAAAGCCCGGCGCGAAAATCAATTGCCAGACGTCGGCGTCGCTCATCGCGTCCGACACCGCCATGCCCTGCTGTGCGGCCTTGGCCAGGATGCGCTCGCGATTCAGGCCGCCGCCGTCGTCCGAGACTTCGATGATGATGTTGCCGCCCTGGTGGCTGGCGGACAGGAACAGGCGCCCGGCCTCGCTCTTGCCGGCGGCGAGCCGGGTGGCCGGCATTTCGATGCCGTGGTCGATGCTGTTGCGCACCAGGTGGGTCAGGGGGTCGACGATGCGCTCGATCAAGCCCTTGTCGAGCTCGGTGGCGGCGCCGTTGGTGATGAAGTCGATCTTCTTGCCCAGCTTGTGGGCCAGGTCGCGCACCATGCGCGGGAAGCGCGAAAAGACGAAATCCATCGGCATCATGCGGATCGACATCACCGCCTCCTGCAGGTCGCGGGTGTTGCGGGTCAGCTGGCCGACGCTGTTCAGCAGGCGCTCGTGGAGCATCGGGTCCAGGCTGTCGGCGCGCTGCTCGATCATGGCCTGGGTGATCACCAGTTCGCCGATCAGGTTGATCAACTGGTCGACCTTTTCAATCGAGACGCGGATCGACGACGATTCGGCGCCGGGCGCCGCGGCGGCTTTCTCGGCCTCTTTCTTGTGCGCCGGCTTTTTGTCTTGCTCGGCCTCGGCGGCCTCGCCGGCGCCGGCGTTGGACGCGGCGCTGGCGGCGTCGGCGCGAATTTGTTCGATCGGCTGGAAAAAACCATAGCCGGGGTCGGCGCCGTTCGCGCCGGCGGGCGCCCGGGCGCCGGGTTCAAGCGGATCGAAGAAGCCATAGCCCTGGGCGTTCTCGACTTCGGCGCGGGCGGCGTTTTCCAGCGCCGCCTGCTGCGGCGTCAGCGCCGGCGCTTCGGCTATCCCGATGTCGTCCGGGTCGATGACGAAGGAGCAGATGGCGATCAGGTCGTCCAGGCTTTCATGCGTGGTGACGACCATGGCGTGGCGGTCGCCGGCCAGCGGCACCAGCGAGACATGGCCCAGCAGGCCGAGTTCGGCCGCCAGCGCGTTCAATTCGCGCTGTTGCATCGCCGGCAATTCGAGCCGGTAGCGGCGCCCGCCTTCGTGGTCGGCCGCGGCGCGGCTCCCGGCGGCCGCATGGTAGGCCGGCGCCACCGGCGCCATTGCCGCCACCGGCGCGTCCTGCGACAGCGACTGCAGCATCATGCGCACGTCGGCGACGGCGTCCTGGTCGACCTTGGCGCCGAGGCGATGGCCGTCCAGCTGCATCTTGAGGATGTCCTTGGCGGCCAGGAAGGCGTCGACATGCTCGGACGTCAGCGTCATTTCGCCCTTGCGGATACGGTCCAGCAGCGACTCCAGGATATGCGTCACCTCGGTCATGTCGGTCAGGCCGAAGGTCGACGCGCCGCCCTTGATCGAATGGGCGGTGCGGAAGATCGCGTTCAAGTCCTCGGCGTCGGGCGCATCGACGTCGACGGCCAGCAGCAGCCGCTCTTTTTCAGCCAGCAGTTCTTCGGCTTCATCGAAAAAGACCTGATAAAACTGGCTTATATCGATGCTCATTGTGGGACTCCGTCAAATTCGCGTAACATCGTTGCACTCCAAAGGCGGATCAGCCGATCACCTTCTTGACCACCTCGATCAGGCGTTGCGGGTCGAACGGCTTGACCAGCCAGCCGTTGGCGCCGGCCGCGCGGCCCTTGCTCTTCATCTCGTCGGACGATTCGGTGGTCAGCATCAGGATCGGCACCTTTTGGTAGGCAGGGAGTTCACGCAGCAATTTGATCAGTTGCAGCCCGTCCATGCGCGGCATGTTTTGGTCGGTCAGCACCAGGTCGACCGTTTGCAGCTTGGCCTTTTCCAGGCCGTCCTGGCCATCCACCGCTTCCACCACCAGGTAACCCGCCGCCTTCAGGCTGAACGCCACCATCTGGCGCAGGGAACTGGAATCATCAACTGCTAATATCGTTTTGGCCATCTTTGCTCCACACTAATGTATTAATTCGGGCATTGCCCGCCGCGTATTCGCCTATCCCGCGCATTTCCCTAAGCAACCCAGCCAGCAATTATTGCACAGGTGAAACACTCGGCCCAAATGCCTAGAACAACTCGATGTCGCCGCTTTCCAGGTGCTGCTGGCTGACGGCCTTGCGCAAGACGCTGCGCAATTCCAGGCTTTGGATCGCCAGCGCCATACTGACCTTGCCCAGCAAGGCGACGATTTCCTCGTTGTCGCTCTCGGGCAGCATCTCGGCGCCGTGCGAACCCAGGGTGCCGAGGAATTCGCGCAAGCCGGTGACCCGTTTCAGGGTACGGTCGATGAGCTGGCTCGTCATGTCCTGGAACTGCATGCTGGTGATGGCGGCGTTGACGTGATTGCCCACCTCGCCCTGCATCGCCTGCAGGCGCGCGCCGTCTTCCGCCGTCGGCCTGCCGCCCGCCAGCAGCAGATCGATGGTGTCCTGCTGCGCGCTGACGGCGGCGTGGATCGCCATGAAATTGCGCGAGAGTTTTTCGATCGCCTCTTCCAGCAGCAGGCCGGTCTGCACCAGGTCGGTTTCCACTTCCGTCAGATGTTTGCGGCCGTGGTCCGACACGCCGGACAGCAGGCGCTTTACATGTGAGCCAAGGATCTTTTTTCTCGTCATAGAAGTCTCGTTTCAAAAGCCAAACCTAAACATGGGCGCCTGGCCTTGCGCCTTGCTATTTTTTCAGCGCCACCGCGCCGACGGCCGCGCCGGCGGCGGCCGGATCGCCGGCCGGCACCTCCAGCGAGGCGCCGTCGCGCATCACATTTTCCTCGGTGCGCTTGTTCATCACGATGATGCTGATGCGGCGGTTGATCGGGTTGAACGGATCCTGCTTGTCGAGGTTGGCGGCCGAGGCCAGGCCGACCACGCGCAGGATCTTGCCTTCGTCCATGCCGCCGAGGATCAATTCGCGGCGGGAAGCGTTGGCGCGGTCCGCCGACAATTCCCAGTTGCTATAGCCGGCGTCGGTCATGTAGGGCGTCGAATCGGTATGTCCGGACAAGCCTATCCTGTTCGGCACGTCGTTCAGCACGAAGCCGATGGCGTGCAGGATTTCCTTGGTATATGGCTGCAGGGCCGGCGAGGCCAGCGCGAACATCGGCCGGTTTTGCTCGTCGACGATCTGGATCCGCAAGCCTTCGCTGGTGATGTCGAGCAGCAGCTGGTTCTTGAACTTCCTCAACGTCGGATTGGCCTCGATGGTCGCTTCGATCTTCGCCTTCAGGGCCTGCAGGCGCAGGCCCTCCTCGCGCTCGAGCGCGGCGCGGGCGGCCTTCAAGTCATAGGTTTTCTTTTGCGCCGGCTGGCTGCCCTTCTTGACCTGGCCCTGCTGCCGCGTCAGGTCGTCACCGCCGCCGGTGACGACGGAAGAACTGTCGCCGCTGCCGGAGCCGCCCTGCATCGCCACTTTCAGCGGCGTCTTGAAGTATTCGGAAATGCCGTTCAAGTCGCCCTTGGTGGTCGAGCCAAGCAACCACATCAGCAGGAAGAAAGCCATCATCGCCGTCACGAAGTCGGCATAGGCGATTTTCCAGGCGCCGCCGTGTTGGCCGCCGCGATGCTTCTTGATGCGCTTGACGATAATCGGGCGCAAGCCTTCATCGGCCATGGCGGTCTCCTGCGGCGCGTGTCGGACACATGATAAACAATCCCATTTTCAGCCGGCGGCTCATTTGGCTTTCGATCTCTTGATGTGTTCTTCCAGTTCGTTGAAGGTCGGGCGCTCGGTCGAATACAGGACCTTGCGGCCGAATTCGACCGCCAGCGCCGGCGCATAACCGTTCAGGCTGGCCAGCAGCGTCACTTTCACGCACTGGAACATCTTGCTCGACTCTTCCAGCTTTTGCTCCAGCAGGCCGGCCAGCGGACCGACGAAACCGTAGGCCAGCAAGATGCCGAGGAAGGTGCCGACCAGGGCGTGGGCGATCAGCATGCCCAGCTCGGACGGCGGAATGCCCACCGATTCCATCGTATGCACCACGCCCATGACGGCGGCGACGATGCCGAAGGCCGGCAAGCCGTCGCCCAGTTTGGCGATGCAATGGGCCGGCACGGCGCCTTCGTGGTGATGGGTCTCGATTTCATTGTCCATCAGGTTTTCGATCTGGAAGGCGTCCATATTCCCCGACACCATCAGGCGCAGGTAATCGGTAATGAATTCGATGATGTGATGATCCGACAACACGCTTGGGTATTTACTGAAGACCGGGCTTTCCTCCGGGTTGTCGATATCGCCTTCGATCGACATCAAGCCTTCCTTGCGCACCTTGCTGAGGACCTCGAACAGCAGCGACATCAATTCCATGTACAAGTCTTTGTTGAAGCGCGAGCCCTTCAACACCGAAGGCAGGGCGGCCATGGTGGCCTTGATGGCCTTGCCGTTGTTACCGACGAAAAACGCGCCGAGCGCGGCGCCGCCGATCATCAGTAATTCGAGCGGCTGGAACAATGCCGCCAGGTGGCCGCCGCCAATGGCGAAACCGCCGAAAACCGCGGCGCAGACAAGCACGTAACCAATAATGACTAACAAGTGCGCTGACTCCCAAAGTAAATAAAGGAAAGGCGAAAACCTGGTTTCCAATTTTTTTTAATAATGCTCGGGGGCGAGGAGCACGAGGGGCGAGAATGTATACCGAAAATCAATATTTTCAATAAATTTATCCCCGGAACTACAATAACGTGAGAATGGCCACCGGGCAAGTAAATAACGCCGGAGAGTGCCTAAAAGTACCAGACATAAAGCGCCGGACCAACAGCTGTGGCGCTGATGGTCTTATCGGGTGTTTTGCCGGGAATCTTGAATTCGTAGCTAAGTAACATTGTTCCAGACCGCATTTCGCTGCTGGCCTTGTCCCACAGCGCCGTCATCACGGCCGGCGACAGGTAGGCGAAGACGACATCGTAATCGGCCAGATTCAGCGCTTCATAATCGCCGCGCACGAAACGGGCGGCACTGCCGCTGAAGCGCGCCCGCAGCCGGCTCCACAACCACGGCAGCGGCGCCAGCTCGACGCCGGTGAAGGTGGATTCGGGCCGGCGCACGGCCAGCTCCAGCACCAGGCCGCCGAGGCCGCTGCCGATATCCACCAGGCGCAGCGGCCGGTCGTCCGGCAACAGCTCGGCGACCGCCTGCCAGACGGCCGGTCCGGACGGGTAAAACGGCACCTGGGTGCGGAAGGTCGACCAGTACAGGCCGAGCAGGAAGAGGAAGCCGATCAGGAACAGCGGCGGCGGCAGGTGCAGCGCGTGCACCGCCAATAGCGCGATGGGAAACAGCAGCTGGATGGGCCGCCACCAGGACGCCAGGGCCAGCTTATGGCTCAGCAAGGCGGCGAGCGCGCCCTGCAGCAGGGCCGCGCCGGACGGGGTCACGCCGATATGCAAGGCGCCCAGCAGAACCACCAGGGCCAGCATCGGCAGCAGCGCCAGCGCCTGGATCAGCGCCGCCCGCACCGCGGGAGCGCCAAGCCAGCGCGGCCAGCCGCGCCGCGCTGGCTTGGCGGGCCGGTTCACACCGGAAACCTTGCGGTTTTCC
>DASYLQ010000131.1:0-6181 GCA_036009485.1 Janthinobacterium sp. | reverse complement strand
TGCAAAAATTGCAGTCTAGCATCAAGCTTGCCGCTGCGCCATGAACGTTTCACACGACGATGCTTGGTGTTGCGGAGCTGAAATGACTGACAGCACCCCGTTGTCGACAATCGAGTGCGCATCCCACCGGATGACCGGGTTTTCCGCGATCGATGCGCTAGCGGGGCAGTTGTCCGCGCATCAGCCAGACCCGGCTGCGCTCATCCTGTTTCAGGCTGCTATTGACGATGGCGATCCTGCCGTCGCGATCGAGCGCGAGTTTTTTCGCCAGCAAACCTTGATGGCTGCCGTTGCTGCCGCCCGCCGGATCCTGGCTGCCGGGTACCATGGCAGGCGGTGCGAAACTGCGGCCGTGGTCGGAGGAGACGGTAAACGCCAGTCCCCGCGGATGCGGACTTGCATCGGGAAATACTTCCCATATCGCGCATAGGCGGCCGCCGCCATCGATGGCGAGCGAGGGATAGCCGGCGCCGGCCCCGGTAGCGGCGGGCGCAATATCGCGCGGAGCGCTGAACTTCAGGGCGCCGCCCGCCGACTGCGCGTAGCGAATGCGATAGCGTCCGAACGGGCCGCTGTCGCTTTCCGCGTAGACCAGGTGCAGGGCGCCGCCAGCGTCGACCGCCAGCTTGGGCGCATCCGCGTAGCCGGTGCCGGCGCCGACCAGAACGGGCGCGCCGAAGATGGCGCCGCCATCGGCGGACTGCGTGACCCGGATTGCCGCGGCGGCAAGTTCGCCAACTGTCCACGCCAGGTAGACGGTCCGGTTGGGCCCGATTGCCAGGGACGGACCGCGCGCCGGTTGCGCATGGCTGCCGGCGACCTGTCGGGGGGGCGAGAAAGTCTTGCCCTTGTCGTCAGAACGCGCAAACCACAAGGCGCCGTGGTACTCGGTCCACGCGGCAAGCACCGCCCCGTCGGCGCCGATCGCCAGGTCGAGGCTGCCGTTTGACCAGACCTCGCGCTTGAGCCGTCCCTTGCCATCGCCGCCGATCGAATTGGACAGGTTGAGCGGCGCCGAGAAGCTTGCGCCGCCATCTTCCGAGCGGGCAAACAGGATATCGCCACCGTGCGAGCCGCCGGAAAAAATGATTTCCTGCCACAGCATGAAGATGGTGTTCGGGTTGTCGGGGGCGGCGGCCAGCCTTGGCAGCCAGGAAAACGTGTCGGGACTGTGCGAGACGTTGATGGCGGTGCCTTCGTGCTCGCCGTCGCGGGAATATTTTCGAAAGAAGACGTCCTTGCTCTTCTGGTCGGCCCAGGCCACGGCGATGGCGCCGCCCGCATCGATGGCGACGGCGGGATCGTCGACATAATCGTAGCGCGAGTCATTCTGCTGCCACGGCCCTTTTTCACCGCGCCCGGTGGCGATCTCGGTCGCGCCGTCCCAGCGCACCGCTTGCGGCGTTTGCGCCACGAGCAGCGCAGCGGTGAATACTCCCATCGCCGCGCTGAGAAAGGCAGGATAGTTGGCACGCATCGCTGACGCTCGTCCGCTGCAACCGGTTCCTTACACAGCTCACGCCAGTTTGACCCGGCACGCGCGCATTGGTGCCGCTTGCGCGTACAGGCGGCGACCTAGCGGTCTTTCAGATCAAGCAGGCAGCGCACCAGCAGGCCGTCTGCCCGGTACAGTTCTTCCAGAATGGAAAAGTGATTGCAACCGGGAAGCGCCGCCAGCGAGACGGCCGCGCCGGCATGGCTTGCCGCGAGCGCGTAATCCTCGGACTGTCTGCGCAGCTCCGGCAGTTCATCTTCGCCGAAAGCGGCCCGCACCGGCGCCTGCCGGGGCGACAGCCGGTGCAACGGACTGAGGCGCATCGCCTCGTCGCCGCCAAGGCCGAGTTTGTCATTCAAGGCGCACAGTGCTATCGGTTCCAGATCGAAAATGCCGCTGATGGCCAATGCCCCTTTCAGGCGGTGCTCGCCAGCCAGCAGGGCGGTAGCGAGATGGCCGCCGGCCGACCAGCCGCCGACGATGACCTGGCGCTGATCGAAGTTCAGCGCCAGCGTTTCGATGCGGTCAAACAGAAAATCGATAGCCCAGGTGCATTCATCGAGGATTTGCCGCAGCGAGGCTTCCGGCGCCAGCGTATAACCGATGACCGCGACATCGAAGCCGTGCGCCATGGGGCCCTCGGCGACGAAGGAAAACATGTCGCGGCTGTTGCGCTGCCAGTAGCCGCCGTGCAGAAAAACAAACAGGGGCGCGCCGGGTGTGCCGCAGGCAAAGTAGTCGATTTTCTGCCGCTCGCCCGTGCCGTAGGCGATGTCGAGCGTGTGGCCCGGCCGGGTGCGCAGGGCTGCGCTGCGTTCGCGCCAGCGCTGCAGCCAGACCGGGCTGTCCACCACCGCAGCGGTGTTGTCGTAGGCTCTGGTCAGGCTGTCGCGATCCATGCCGCGATAGACCGGCAGCGGCGCGGCGCAGGTGTGCCCAGGCAGCGCGCCGCTCATGTATTCACCATGGCCGTGGCGAGGTCCTGCGGCGCCAGATGACTGGACAGACCGCCCGTGATGCGGCGCCGCAGGGCGTTGAACTCCGCCGATGCGACGTCGCGCGCGCGCGGCAGGTCGATCCGGATATCCTCGGCGATGCGGCCGGGACCGGCGCTCATGACCACCACGCGGTCGGCCAGGAAAATGGCTTCTTCGACCGAGTGGGTGACGAACACGACCGTCAAACGGGTTTCGCGCCAGATGGTCAGCAGTTCTTCCTGCAGTTTGGCGCGGGTCAGCGCGTCGAGGGCGCCGAACGGTTCGTCCATGAGTAGTATCCGGCCGTTGTTGGCGAGCACGCGGGCGATGGCCACACGCTGCTTCATGCCGCCGGACAGCTGGCCCGGATAACGGTCGGCGAAATTGCTCAGTCCGACCATCTCCATGAACTTGTCGGTGGTATGGGCGACTTCCCTGGGACTGCGGCCGACGTGCCTGGGGCCGAAGCCGATATTGTCGCGCACTGTCAGCCACGGAAACAGGCCGTAGTCCTGGAACACCATGCCGCGGTCCGGTCCGGGCCCGGTGACGATGTTGCCGTAAGTGCTGATCTGGCCCGCGCTGGCTTGCTCAAAGCCCGCGATGATGCGCAGCAGGCTGGATTTGCCGCAGCCCGAGGCGCCCAGCAGGCAGACGAATTCGCCCTGCTTGATGGTCAGGTCGATACCGCTGAGTGCGCGCACCGGGCCGTTCGATGCCGCATAAATTTTTTCGACGCCGCTGACCTGCAGGGCCGGCACCTTGAAGCGCTCGTTTGTTGGGATGATTGTGTCAGACATGATGTTGCGGACTCCAGCGCATCAGGCGGTTGTTGATCAAGACGATCAGGCGATCGCAAAAGAACCCGGCCAGACCGATGAAAATCATGCCGGTAATGACGAGGTCGGTGCGCGAGAGGGTGCGCGCATCCATGATCACGGCTCCCAGTCCCATCTGCACGCCGGTCATCTCGCCGACCACGATCAGGATCCAGGCAAAGGACAGTCCCAGCCGCAAGCCATTGAAGATGCTCGGCAGAGCGCCGCGCAGGGTGACCGAACGGAATTGTGCCGTGCCGGTGCAGCCCAGCATGGCGGCCGCCTCGAACAGCCGGACGTCCACCGCACGCACGCCGAACACGGTGTTGAGCATGATCGGATAGAAGGCCCCGAGAAACACCAGGAAAATCGCCGAGTTCGAACCCAGCCCGAAAAAGATCATCGCCAGCGGTAGCCAGGCCGTGACCGGCACCGGCCGCAGCAGCGACAGGATAGGGTCGAGCAGCATGCGCAGCAGGCGCGAACGCCCCAGCATCAGGCCGAGCGGCACGCCGGCCAGCGCGGCCAGGCCGAAGCCCAGGAACACGCGGCGCGTGGAGGCCAGCAGATGCGGCAGCAGGGTGGCGCTGTAGGCGTCGTCGTAGATGCCGCCGAAGGCGAAATCCCAGATCATGATCGCCACCGTCTGCGGCAAGGGCACCAGGGTGGTGCCGGTCCATATGACCAGACCCCACCAGAGTGCCAGCAGCAGGACCGGCACGACCAGCGCCAGGCCCAGCGTTTTGCTGCGGCGCCATGCCTCGGGCGGTTTGCCCGGACTGCCGGCAAGCGTCGGGGCGGCTGCGGCAGCGGAGGATGCGGCGGCTTCGTTTATCGTATGCGCATTCATGGAAAGGCTCAAGCGGACAGGGTGTTCAGGGTTGCCGTCGGGATGAAACGGTCATAGTTGGGCAGGCTGCGGATCTGCTTGCGCGCCAGCATTTGCGTGCCGTAATAGCGTGCCTGCGCCACGAATTTCTCGTCGATGCGCCATGTCAGTTCCACGTTCGGTGCGGCCAGTTCGATCGAGCGCCTCTGCTGCCCCAGTTTCTGGGTACACATCGCGATGAACGCTTCCTTGTCGGACATGGCAAATTCACTGGCTGCCCGGTGGATCTTGAGCAGGGCACGCGCCCGTTCCGGATCGTTTTTCAGCAGCGCCTCGCTGCTGGTGAGCACCATGTTGAGCGACCCGATCGGCGTGCTGTATGGATATTCCAGGACACGGCCGCTGCCGTTGGCCAGGCTGATGCCGGCGGCCGGCTCCGCGCCGACATAGGCGTCCAGATCACCGCGCGTCAGCGCGGGCGCCATGTCGCTAAAGGACACCCGCACCACCTGGATGTCTTTCAAGGTCATTTTCGCGGCGGCCAGACGGTCCATGAACACCACTTCCTGCGTGGAGCCGGGCCAGACGCCGATGCGCTTGCCCTTCAGGTCGGCAAACGAGACGATCTTCGATGCAGCGGCCACCACGATGGCCATGCCGCGGTTGCAGGCGGCGCCCACGATCACCACCGGTTCGCCGGCGGCGGCGCCCAGCGTTGCCGCTGCCAGCCCGTAGATGCCGAAGTCGACCGTGCCGGTGACGACTGCGTTCTTGCCGTCGGTCGGACTTTCGAAGGGAATCACCTCGATGACGGTGCCGGGCGGGGCGAACTTCGCATAGAAATAGGGGGTGATGCCATGGATCAGCTTGAGCGTGCCGACCTTGATCACGCGTTCGGCCGCCAATGCCGGGTTCAGGCGCGTAGCGATCATGGAGCCGGCGGCAAGCGTGGCGGCGCGTTTCAGTAACAGGCGGCGGGTAATCGTGGTCAAGGTCAACTCCGTAGATTGATGGTCGGCACTGAGGCCGATGTATAAGCGTCACCTGCAGCGTCACCCGCAAGGATGCGGTGATTTTTAATTCAGCTGCACTGCGAGAACGCTGCAATCTTAAAGGACAGCTTTACAAACGCATATTTAGAAGTAAAAATGCCATCCATAAATTAAACTTATACTTTGGTGGTTAGCATGCAACAGCCGATGGACCTGCGCTTGCTGCAGACTTTTATCTTGCTGGTGGAAACCGGCAGTGTTTCCGAGACGGCCAGGCGTGTCAGCAGGACGCAGCCGGCCGTCACCTTGCAGCTGCAGCGGCTGGAGGAGCTGGCCGGCGCCAAGCTGTACGACACGGTAGGCCGCAAGCCGGTCCTGACCCCGGACGGCGAGCTGTTGCTGGGCTACAGCCGCACCATTGTGGGCTTGCACAACGAGGTGCTGACGCGCTTGCAGGCGCCGCGGCTGCGTGGCCGCGTCATCCTCGGCATTCCCGACCTGTATGCGGCTTATGTGTTACCGCCAGTGCTGTCGGCGTTCAACCTGGCGCATCCGAATGTGGATGTGGAGATTCGCTGTTCGCTGTCGAACCGCCTGATGACGGCGATCGGCCGCGATGAAATCGACGTGGCGCTGGTCACGGGCATGCCGGCATTCAGGCAGGGCCTGGTCGTGGCGCAGGAGCCGCTGGTCTGGGTGGCCGGTGAAACGGGGCCCTCCCAGCATCTGAATCCCCTGCCGCTGGCCATGCTGCCACCCGGCAATATCTTTCGCGACCATGCCCTGACGGCGCTGGATCAGCTTGGTCGTAGCTGGCGTCTGGTGTGCGTCAGCGAGAGTCTGAACGGCATACAGGCAGCCGTTCTCGGCGGCATTGCCTTCAGTGCGGTCGGCGCCAGTTCCGTGCTGCCGGGCATGCGGGTGCTTGGACGCAGCGACAGTATCCCGCCGCTGCCCAAGGTGGATCTCACCTTGTATCGTTGCGCGGGACGCAGCAACTCGGCCTCGGATGCCCTGGTCGAGGTCATCACCCGCCATTTCCGGCAGTCGGCGATTGCGCCGGCGAGTTA
>DASYLQ010000130.1:0-12996 GCA_036009485.1 Janthinobacterium sp. | reverse complement strand
AAGTAGGGCCGGGGCGGACAGGAAAAGACGTTGCGGTCGCTGGTGGGATTCAAATGCTGGACGTGCATCCAGAGGAACAGCTTATCCGACAGGCCGTCGCCCCACAGGTCGGGCAAGGAAGTGCAGCCGTTGGCGAACGGGCCGCCGCCCCAATAGTCGTGCTCGTTGAGATAGATGGCGTCGCCGTACTCCTGCAGTTCTTTAAGGCTGGCCTTGTAGCCCCAGCGGAAGTGGATGACCGGGGTGAAGTGGTCGTCGTCCTTCATGAAGGTATCCGGCTGCATCTTGGGATTGATGAAGCCGTCGGCCGTCAGTTCCGGCATATAGGTGGCCGGGGTCAGCTGGCCGCCCTCCGGCGTCGGGTAAGCCATGTGTTCGTCGCGCCGCTTGAGGCGGTCGTTGAGGCCCGCGCACAGGCCTTGTTCGGTCTCCGCGTACCATTCGCCGTCGGAGTTGACGCCGTGGACGAATATGACGATGCCGGGCAGCGGGGAGCGCAGGATCACGTCGAGGTGGCCGCCGTTCAGCCAGGTGACGCCGCTCTTTTTCCCGAGCAGCATGTAGTTCGGGTCATCGAACGAGCTGGAGTAGGTGGGGGTTGCGCCGGCGGCCGCCTTGCCTGCCTGGTTTTCGCTCATCGTCCATCCCTTGTCTGGTGAGTGGGAAACATGGCCTGGCCGCCGGGTCATGGGCGGGGCCGGTGGAAAGCTGCCTTCTGGCGGACACCGTCGCGGTCGGCCCGCAGCGCCATGTCCTTCAGGGCTTTGCATCGCCGCCATCGACGCTTGTCCGCTTGCCGTACACCTTTCGCCATTGGCGTGGGAGACCGGAGGCCATTATTGAATCCTTGCGAAGCAATTGTTTTGCGTTGGCGCAATAAATGCTGAATAGCAAGAAGACGTGAAGAAGTGCGCGATGCGCTGTTGATTCGGAAAAGTTATCCCCGCAAACGGACTACCTTATCCGAAAATGCTGGTTCCAGCCGATTACCTGTTTTCGAATGCAGAAGATATGGACCATTATCTGATGGCGCACCTGAACGGCGGCGTTGTCGACGCAGCGTCGGTTCTCTCTTCAAGGGGTATCGATGAGCTTCACCGTACCAGCGCGTTGAGTGGGGGGTATGGCTACGCCCTGGGATGGACGACCGATAGCCAATGCCCATCCATAACAACCGAAAGCGAAAGCGGCCGCCTGCTGTATCTGCACTTGCCGGGTCCTTTTTCGTCCGGTTTGCGTTCACCGGCGTGCCGTTGTCCGCTCCCGATGCCGGGTTGCCGGCGTTGCTTAACAGCATTCTGGCCCTCGGCCTTGGAGGTGTTGCCAGCGGCCTTGTTGTCCCAAGACTGGTAGGGACTGTTTAAATTATCGGGTGCCATTCTCTGCGCCGCCGCGTACCGGCCGCAGGCGCCACAATTGCGTCGGCAGGCTGGCCGGCGCATCCGGCCGGTAGAGCGCCGAATCCTGGATATGCGAGGTCGTCACATAGATCGTGCCGTCCGGTCCCTGGGCCAAGGTGTCGGGCCAGCGCAGGCGCTCGTCCTGGACCACGGTGCGCGGCGCGCCGCCGGCGCCGGCGCCGAGGTCGCGCACCTTGACCGCATTCTCTTCCGGCGCGCCGAAATACAATTGCTCGCTGCCGCGCGCAATGAGCAGGCCGTCCGCCACGCCATTCTTGCCAAAGGGCTCGACCTGGGCCGCCACCTCCGCTGCGCGCAGGTCCGGCCTGGTCAGCGCCCGGGTCGGGATGCGGTACAAGGTGTCGCCCTTGAGCGCTTGCCAGTACAGGTAGCGGCCGTCCTTCGACAGGGCGATGCCGTCGGCCGAGAAATCGATGCCGCGGCCGTCGGGGCGGCGCAATTGCTCGCCGTCGGCCTCGACGACCAGGCCTTTCTTCGCCTGGGTCGAAGGATGGCCGTCGATCACCCGGCGCGCCTTGGCGCTGCGCAGGTCGACCACCACCAGGGCGCCCTTGACGCCGGAATCGCTTATATAGGCAAATTTGCCGTCCGGCGAAAAGCGCACGTCGTTCAGGTAAGAGCCTTGCGGCGCCACGCTCTCGTCGAAGGCGATGGTCTGCGTCACGGTATTCGAGGCGAGACTGACGCGCACCAGCTTCGGCCCGCCCGGAACGATGAAACTCTGGGCCGGCGCGGCAGGATCCAGCACCCACACATTGCCCTTGCCGTCGGCGACCACGCTTTGCACGCAGATCCAGTGATTATTCGGCGTCATCTCGTCCCTGCGGGCGTTGCGCCAGGCATTCCACTCCTCGTTCGGAAAGGCCTTGAGCGAACCATCCTTCATCAGCTCGGCGACCGATACCGGGCTGTCCTCGCTCCAGCGCGGGAAGTTGACGAAGATGCGGCCGCCTTCGGACACCGTCACGCCCGTCGCCTGATGCTCGAAATCGGCCACCTTTTCGATCGTCGCGCCGGCCGCCGGCATCGCCGTCCGGGCCGATGCCTGCGCGCCTGAGCCCATCGTGCCGGCGCCTGCCAAGAGTATCGACGCCAGCCTCGCAGCGAGCCTGAAATTATCTGCCATCCGTCTTCCCCCTTTACGGCATTTTGTCATCTTGACATGCCGCTCGCCTTGCCGGGGTAGGAGCAAAGCTTGCCGTCAGGTCGGAGCAATTCCAAGCTGGCTTATATTTGGGGTATTCTTTGCGGCATTCTTCATTAACACGGGAGCGGACATGCGCGCTGGCGTTGCAAGGAAAGGACCATGATGGCGTATGCCTTTGTCCTCGTCGTCGGTGTCGCGGCCGGCGCACTGAGCGGGGTGATCGGCACCGGCGCCTCGATCGTCCTGCTGCCCATCCTGGTGCTCCAGTTCGGCCCGAAACAGGCCGTGCCGATCATGGCCATCGCCGCCCTGATGTCGAACGTCGCCAAGGCGATGCTGTGGTGGCGCGACATCGACTGGCGCGCCTGTGCCGCCTATTCCATCACCGGCGCGCCGGCGGCGGCGCTGGGCGCCGGCACCTTGCTGGTCTTGCCGGCGCACCTGATCGACGTCGCACTCGGGCTTTTCTTCCTTGCCATGATCCCGCTGCGGCGCCATCTGGAGATGTACAACTTGCATTTGCGCTTGTGGCAGCTGGCGCTGGCCGGCGCCGTCATCGGTTACCTCACCGGCATCGTCCTGTCGACCGGACCGCTCAGCGTGCCGGCCTTCACCGCCTATGGCCTGGCCAGGGGCGCTTTCATCTCGACGGAGGCGGCCAGTTCGCTGATGCTGATGGCCAGCAAGGTCGCCACTTTCCGCGAGCTCGGCGCCTTGCCGACGCCGGCGCTGATCCAGGGGCTCATCGTCGGCTCATCCGTCATGGCCGGTTCCTTCGCCGGCAAGGCGCTGGTGCAGCGGATGAGCGTCCACGTATTCCGGCATATCCTCGACTTGCTGCTGCTGTGCGCCGGGGTGGCGCTGCTGGCCGCCGCGTTTGCCTGAGCCGGACTTAAGAGCTATATTGGGCCGCTCAAGGCGGCGGGTCAAAACGCCGCGGCGATTGCCGCCGGCGGAAAATCAAAGGGAGAGCATATGGCAGATGGCGTCGATCACAGTCTCGCGCTGGAACCGCTGTTGCGGGCGCAGCGGGCGGCGTTTGCGCGTGAACCCTTTCCCGACTGGCCGGCGCGGGCCGGCCATCTGCGCGCGCTCGACGCCATGATCCTGACCAACCGCGCGGCGCTGGCCGAGGCGATCGCCGCCGATTTCGGCAATCGGGCGGCCAGCGAAACCGATCTCGCCGATGTCCTCGGCAGCCATCTCGGCATCCGCCACGCATTAAAGCATGGACGGCGCTGGATGAAGCCGGAGCGGCGCTCCGCCGGCCTCTTGCTGCGGCCGGCGCGGGCGACGCTGATGCCGCAGCCGGCCGGCGTGGCCGGCATCATCGTGCCCTGGAATTACCCGCTGTTCCTGGCGGTGGGCCCGCTCACCGGCGCACTGGCGGCGGGCAACCGGGTGATGATCAAGCTGTCGGAACTGACGCCGCGTTTCGGCGCACTGTTCGCCCGCCTGGTGGCGCAGACCTTCGCGGCCGACCATGTGACGGTGGTGAATGGCGAGGCCGACGTGGCGCGCGCCTTTTCCTCCTTGCCTTTCGACCGGCTGCTGTTTACCGGTTCGACCGGGGTCGGGCGCGAAGTGATGCGGGCCGCGGCCGCCAACCTGACCCCGGTGGTGCTGGAACTGGGCGGCAAGTCGCCGGCGCTGATCGGACCGGCGGCGCGTTTCGAGGACGCCGTCGACGCCATCGTCTCGGGCAAATTGTTCAACGCGGGACAGACCTGCGTCGCGCCCGACTACGTGCTGCTGCCGCGCGGCCGTTCGCAAGCCTTTATCGAGCGCGCGCGCCTGATCACTGCGCGCATGTACCCGGATTTTTCGCGCAACGGCGATTACACGGCGATCATCTCGGCGCGCCATTTCCAGCGCCTCGAAGGCTTGGCGGCGCAGGCGGGGGCGCGCGGCGCCGTCCTGCATGCGCTGGCGGACGGTCCGTCCGACCCCGCCACGCGGCGTTTCGCGCCGCTGGCCGTCACCGGCGCGCCGGACGACAGCGGCTTGATGCAGGAGGAATTGTTCGGCCCCTTGCTGCCGCTGGTCGAATACGAGCATTTCGACGCGGCCATCGCCTATGTCAACGCGCGTCCGCGCCCGCTGGCCATGTATCTGTTCGAGACGGACCGGGCGCGCATCGCCGCTGCGCTGGCGCGCTCGCATGCGGGCGGGGTCACCGTCAACGACACCCTGCTGCACGTCGCCTGCGACGACTTGCCCTTCGGCGGCGCCGGCCAGAGCGGCATCGGCGCCTACCACGGTGTCGAAGGCTTCCGCGCCTTTTCCCACATGAAGTCCGTGCTGGTCCAGCCGCGCCTGAATTTGCGCGCGCTGGTGCGGCCGCCTTACGGCAAACAGGTCGCCGCGCTGATGCGTTTTCTGCTGCGCTGAATGCCCGCTGCGATGCGGGCAAGGCGACATATGCCGGCTCTTCAGCGGCGCCCGGTCAGCGCGATGCGCAGCGTCTCCCTGTCGGCCGGTCCCGCTTCGGTCAGGTAGATGATCTTGCCGGCGACGATAGACGCCGCCGGCAAGCCGTCGCGGAACAGCACGCGGTTGCCCGCCAGCGCGGGAATTTTTTCTCCCGGCAGCAGCGTCCCGGCCAGGTTGAGCGGATCGGCGCCGCAGAGCAGGACCAGGCCGCCGTCGGCGGGCCGGCGCCGCACTTCGCGCAGCAGCGGGATGGCTTCCGGCAGCGCAAACTGCTCGCCCGCCAGGCCGGCGACGAAACGCCCGCCGCGGATGTCGCCGCGCGCTTCCAGGCGATGCAAGACCGGCAGCAGTTCGCGCCAGGGCGGCAGCCAGCCGGCTTCCCGCTCCAGCAGGCGCCAGAACAGCACGCCGTAACGGCGCAGCAAGACCATGGCGATGTGTTCCAGCGTTGCCGGATCGCTGCGCGGCTTTTTGCCGGGAATTGCCGGCGCGGCCCGGCTGTTTTCAGAGATATCGGCGCTATCCAGGAGTTGAACGGCGTCGGCGCGGCGCAGCAGGGCCCAGCGGCCCGCTTCTTCCATACTCGGCATGGCGCCGCGGCGGCGGCGCTTGTCCTGGCTGGCCCGTTTGGCGGCCGGCAGCAGCAGGGCGCGCAAGCCGGCGAAACTGTCGGCGTTGACCAATCCCGTCGCCACCAGTTCGCCCAGCGCGTTTTCCAGCTCCACCGGCAGCAGGCGCGCATCGGCCTGCAGCTCGTCGAAGAACATGGCGCCGTCGCGCAGCAGCGCGGCCAGCACGCGCCCGGCCCGCGCCGAAATCTCCGGCTGGCCCTCGACCTGCGGCAGCGCATGCCACAGGCCCAGCTGACGCCGCGGCAGCAGCACGATGGGCGTGCCGCGCACCGGGCCGCCGGCGGCGCTGAGCGGCGCGCCTATCCTGGCCCAGACCACCTTGCCGGCGCGGCACAATTCATCCAGCCACAAGGCCGAATAATCGCCCAGCCGGGCCGCCAGCAGCTCGCTTTCCCAGGCGCCGGCGGCGGCCTCGAAGCCTTCCAGTTGGGCCAGCACCAGCGGCAGCGCTTCGCGTCCGCGCAGCTGCGTATCCGGCGCCAAGTGCTGCCAGTCGAACAGGAAGCGCATGAAGTCGCGCTTTTCGACCGGCTCGATTTCGCGTCGCAGGCGCTTGATCGTGTAGCGCTGGATGCGCGCCAGCAGGTGGCGTTCGCACCATTCCTCGGCCTGCGGGCCCGGCGTAGCGACGCCCGGCGTAAAATGGCCGCGCATCACATAGCCTTCGCTTTCCAGCTGCGCCAGCGCGATCGCCGCAGTGGCTTCCGGCAGGGCCAGCGGCGCCGCGATGGCGCACAAGGGCTGCGGACCGAAGCCGCTCAGCCTGGCGCGCAGGATTTCGACCAGGGCGGCGTCGCGTTCCCATTCGCCGCGGCAGCTGTCCGGGATGGCCAGCGCCGGGCTCAGGCCGGCTTGAGGATAGGCCGCCCGCAAACAAGCCAGGCGCTCGAGCGCCACCCAAAGCGCGTGATCTTCATCGATGCGCATCAGGGTGGCGCGGCCGCCGGCCGCGAGCGTGGCCAGCCATTCCGGCCAGCCTTCCTGCAGGGCGGCTTCGGCTTGCGTCACGCAGGCCAGGCCGGTCAGCGCCTCGTGCATTTCATCGGCGTTGCGTACGCGCGGCCAGGCTTCCTCGCCGACGCCGGCGATGGCGCCGGCGTCCAGCGCGCCCAGGTCGTCGGCGCCGGCCGGGTCGCTCCAGCGCCGTCCCAGCACGGCCCGGGTGCGGCGCTCTTCCAGCGGGGCGTCGTCGAGGAAGGCGTAGGGCCGGGCGTTGAGGATTTCCATCGCCAGCGGCGACGGCGCCGGCAGGTCGCGCGCCAGCAGCCGGATATCGCCCAGCTCCATGCGCTTGAGCAGGGCCAGCCAGCCCTCGCTATCCATCGCTTCGTGCAGGCAGTCATCCAGGGTCTGGTCGACCAGCGGATGGCTGGGCAGTTCGCGCTCGCCGACGATATTTTCCAGGCAGGCCGCCTGGTCGGGGAAGACCTGGGCCAGCAAGTCCTCGCTTTTCATGCGCTGCAATTGCGGCGCGACCTTGCGCCCGCCGCTGTAGCGCGGCAGGGCCAGCGCGGTGGTGGCGTTCCAGCGCCAGCGCACATTGAACAGGGGCGCGTCGAGCAGGGCCTGGACCAGCACCCGCTCGGCGCTGGCGCAGCGCAGGTAGCGCCACACTTCGGCCAGCGGAAAACTGTGGCTGGTCGACAGCGACAGGACGATCGCGTCCTCGGTGGCGGCGGCCTGCAGCTCGACATTGAAGTTGCGGCAAAAGCGCTTGCGCAGCGCCAGTCCCCAGGCCCGGTTGATGCGGCTGCCGAAAGGCGTGTGCAGCACCAGTTGCATGCCGCCGGATGCGTCGAAGAAGCGCTCCATCACCAGGCAATCCTGGGTCGGCAGGGCGCCCAGCGTGGCGCGCGAGCCGGCCAGGTAGTCGACGATTTGGCGCGCCGCGGCGTCGGCTATGCCGGCGCCGTCCACCAGCCAGGCGACGGCGGCTTGCAGCGCGGCCGGGCCGCCGTCCGCCCCCGCCAGCAGGCTGTCGATGCGGCCGCGCAGGCGCGCCACGCCGGCCGACAGTTCGTCGCTGCGGCCCGGCGCCTCGCCCAGCCAGAACGGGATGTTCGGCGCCGCGCCGTGGGCATCCTCGACGCGCACGCGGCCGGATTCGATCTTGAGTATCCGGTACGAGGTATTCCCGAGCTGGAAGACGTCGCCGGCCAGGCTTTCGACGGCGAAGTCTTCGTTGACGGTGCCGATGGCCTGGCCCTGCGGTTCCAGCAGCACCGAGTAGTCGGCGTTGTCGGGGATGGTGCCGCCCGAGGTCACCGCCGTCAGCTTGCCGCCGCGGCGTCCGCGCAGCGTGCCGGCCAGCGTGTCGCGGTGCAGGTAGGCGGCGCGCACGCCCTGGCGTCCCGTATAGCCTTCGGCCAGCATGCGCAGCACCGCGTCGTAGGATGCGCGCTGCAGTCCGGCATAGGGAGAGGCGCGCCGCACCAGGCCGAACAGCGCATCCTCGCTCCATTCGCGGCAGGCGACTTCGGCGACGATCTGCTGGGCCAGCACGTCGAGCGGCGCGCGCGGAATGCGCAGGGCGTCCAGTTCGTCGCGGCGTATGCAGTCGAGCAGCGCCGCGCATTCGATCAAGTCGTCGCGCGAAGTCGGGAACAGGCGGCCCTTGGGCAAGCCGCCGACATGGTGGCCGGAGCGGCCGACGCGCTGCAGCAGGGCGGCGATATTGCGCGGCGAACCGACCTGGCACACCAGGTCGACGTCGCCGATGTCGATGCCCAGTTCCAGCGAGGCGGTGGCGACCAGCACGCGCAATGCGCCGCGCTTGAGGCGCTGTTCGGCGTCGAGGCGGTATTCCTTGGCCAGGCTGCCGTGATGGGCGGCCACGGCTTCGGTACCGAGGCGCTCGGCCAGGTGGCGCGCCGCGCGTTCGGCCATGCGCCGGGTGTTGACGAATACCAGCGTGGTGCGGTGCAGGACCACCAGTTCGGCCATGCGGTCGTAGACCCGGTCCCACACCTCGTTCGGCATCACCGCCTCCAGCGGCACCGGCGGCAGCTCCAGGGCCAGGTCGCGCCGGCGCGCATGGCCGACGTCGACGATGGCGCAATCCGCGCCGGCGCCGGTGAGGAAGCGGGCCACGGCCTCGATCGGCTTTTGCGTGGCCGACAGGCCGATGCGCACCGGCCGCCTTTCGCAGAGGGCGTCGAGGCGCTCCAGGCTGAGGGCCAGGTGGCTGCCGCGCTTGCTGCCGGCGACGGCGTGGATTTCGTCGACGATGACGCTGCGTACGTTCGCCAGCATGGCGCGGCCGCTGTCGGAACCGAGCAGCACGTACAGCGATTCCGGCGTCGTGACGAGGATGTGCGGCGGGCGCTTGCGCATCGCCTGCCTTTCCTGCTGCGTGGTGTCGCCGGTGCGCACGGCGCTGCGGATGCCGGGATCGGGCAAGCCCATGGCGCGCAGTTCGGCGGCGATGCCGGCCAAAGGGGCTTGCAGGTTCAGGCGGATATCGTTGGACAGGGCCTTCAGCGGCGAGACATACAGCACGCTGGTGGCGTCGGGCAGGGCGCCGCCGCAAGCGACGCTTTCGCGCACCAGTTCGTCGATGGCGGCCAGGAAGGCGGTCAGGGTCTTGCCCGAACCGGTGGGAGCGGCGACCAGCGTGGCGCGGCCGCTGCGGATCAGCGGCCAGGCCCGTCGCTGCGCTTCGGTCGCGGCTGGAAAACTGCCCTGAAACCAGGCGGCTACCGCGGGATGAAAGGATTCCCAGGGTTGGCCGGCGGGGCGGAGAAATTTCATGAAGCAGTATATGGGATCAATAGCGCATGGGGCAATAGTGTAGCCCTGAGCGTATAAAATTCTCTATAAAAACCATCTAACTTGTTATTAAGTCAGGCCGACGGTGTTTGTTGCGCCGCCGATGCGGCGCTTTGCAAATGCTGCTGCAACAAGGCCAGCACCGCCGCTTCCTCGGGATGCAGCGCATGCAGGTCTTGCACCAGTTCATGTTCGGTACGCGTCTGCAAGGCATGCAAGATCGTGCCGTCCAGGTAAGCGTCGATCACCGCCGGGTGCACATAACATTTGCGGCAGATCGACGGCGTGTTGCCGAGCTTTTTCGCCACCGATTCGATGGCTTGCACGATATTTTTCCTGGCCTGAGCCTGCGAATCGAATTTCTCGAATTCCTGCAACGCCATCGCCGCCAGCACGGTCCCGGCCCAGGTGCGGAAATCCTTCGCCGTATAGTCTTCGCCGGTGATGCTGCGCAGGTAGTCGTTGACGTCGGCCGAGCCGACCGCATGCAGGCCGCCTTCGTCGTCGACATACTGGAACAGCTCCTGGCCCGGCAGCTCGCGGCTGCGCTGGATGATGCGCGCCAGGCGCCGGTCTTCCACCTTGACCGCATGGCGCACCCCGCTCTTGCCGCGAAAGCGGAATTCGACCGCGCTGCCGGCGATGCGCACGTGGCGGTCGCGCAGGGTGGTCAGTCCGAAGGATTTGTTTTCGCGCGCATATTCCTCATTGCCGATGCGCATCATCGTCATTTCCAGCAGATACACGATGGTCGCCAGTACCTTTTCGCGCGGCAGGCCGCGCAAACCCAGCGCCTCGTCTACGCGCCGGCGTATCGCCGGCAAAGCCTTGCCGAAGCTCAGCATACGTTCGTATTTCGCCTCGTCGCGGACATTGCGCCAGCGCGGATGGTAGCGGTATTGCTTGCGGCCCCTGGCGTCGCGGCCGGTGGCTTGCAGGTGGCCGTTATCCAGAAGGCAAATCCAGACATCGGTCCAGGCCGGCGGAATCGCCAGCGAGCGGATGCGCGCCAGCGTGGCGCCGTCGCGCACCGGCTTGCCGTCGGCGTCGACGTAGCGGAAAGCCTTGGCGCCGGGCTTGCGGCGGATGCCGGGCATGCCGTCGTTGACATAGCGCAAATGGGCCGACCTGGCGGCGGCCGGCGCATCGCTGCCGGCATGTAGCCTTGCCGCTGGGGGAATGCCATTTTTCATCGTCGGTCTCGCTTCAGCTTGAGCGGCAATGTTAAGGCGCACGGCGATGCCCCATCTGTACGATGGTCAACGTATCAAGGACTAGTCTGAAGATGAATGGCGGAAAGCAGTAAGAGTCGAACTTACAGGAGAGCGGCTGACGCCCTCCACCGGGTTTGAAGCCCGGCCACACCACCGGATGAGTGTGCCTTCCATGAGATGCAGTCCAGGCTGCAGCAGGGATGCCCGGCGGCCGCGCCGTTCAGGCAACGCCGTACGACCACTCCGCGTTGGGACGCAAGAGGTGGGCGTTGCCGACACGGCGAGTATAACCGACGCGGTCGAAAAATTCCAAGACCTGGATCGCGCGTTTCCGCCCGAGTCCGCTGGCGTCGCGGAAAGCCGCCGCGCCAACGGGCGCGGCCCCCACCAGTTGCGCCAGCCTGGCCAGTTGCGCCGGATGGTAAAACAGGTCGGGCACCACCTGGCTGATCTGGCCCGACTTAGCCAGCTTGCGCAGCAGGCTGCGCACCTCGGCCTCGGGAACCTGGTGTTCGCGGCCCAGGTCGCGCACCCAGGGCGGATCGAAGCCGCCCTGATCCAGGCTGGCCAGCAGGCGCTGCGCCAGCGCCTGTTCTTCCGGGCGCAATTCGACCGTGTGGCTGGGCAGGTGCAGCGAGCGGCCCAGTTGCAGCAGCGCCCCGGCTTGCATCAGGCCGGCGATCAGCCGGGTCCACAGCAAGTCTTCCATGCCCGCTTCGACGATGCGTTTCAAACGCCACAGTTCCGGCCCGGCTTCGTCCGGCGCCCGTTCGTGGAAAGCGGCCAGCGCCGCCAGGATGCGCTCCTCCAGCAGCCGCAGCGCGGCGCCCGAGATCAGCAGGGCGTCGTCGCCGCGCAGGGGGATGCGCAGCGCGTCGGCGGGCAGCGCTATCCGTTCCGGTGGCAGCAGCGCCAGGCGCACCAGCGTCGACAGGCGCAGGCCGAGCGGGCTTTGCGCCAGCAGCGCCGCATATTCGCCACCGGCTATGAAGTCGGCCAGCGCATCGAGCCAGGCGTGGCGGGCGGCGCTGCGGCGCTTGCGCGCCGGCGCGAACGGATCCAGCACCATGCCGCCGCCGATGGTCAGCGTGGCCTGGGCGTTGCGCACCACGAAGCGGTCGCCCGGCACGGCGTGCAGGGGCTCGTCGAAGACCAGTTGCACGCGGCCGCGCTGGCCCGGCGCCAGCACCTCGCCTTCCAGCAGCACCAGGTGGGCGACGCGGTGCGCCGCGCCCAGGTGCACATGCAGCGGCGCCCACGGTTTCAGGGCGGCGCCGGCGTCCGCCAGCAAGCTCAGTTCAGCGTCGAAGCGTTCGCTGCATTCGCCCAGCGCCGGCGCGACGATCCAGCTGCCGCGCGCTATGCTGTCGCGCGCCACGCTGCTCAGGTTCAGCGCCAGGCGCTGGCCGGCCAGGCCGGCTTCGGCGGGCCGGTTTTGCGCGTGGATGCTGCGCACCCGCAGCAGTTCGCCGCCGGGCGCCAGTTGCAGCGTGTCGCCGGCGGCGACGCGGCCGGCCAGCGCGGTGCCGGCGACGATGGTGCCTTGTCCGCTCAGCGTAAAGACGCGGTCTATGCCGAGGCGGAACAGGCGCCGCTCGTCGCGCGCCGGCAGCGCTTGCGCCTGCGCCGTCAGGTGGCGCAGCAGCGCCGCCACGCCGGCGTCGCCGGGTACGCCGGCGCTGGTGCGGAAGATGGCCGCGGCGGCGAAGTCGGTATGCGCCAGCAGGGTGCGCACCTCGGCTTCGACCTGGTCCAGGCGGGCGGCGTCGGCGCGGTCGCTCTTGGTCAGCGCGACGGCGCCGCGGCGGATGCCGAGCAGGCGCAGGATGGCCAGGTGTTCCAGCGTCTGCGGCATGATGCCGTCGTCGGCGGCGACCACCAGCAGCGCGAAGTCGATGCCGGTGACGCCGGCGGCCATGGTGCGGATGAATTTTTCATGGCCGGGCACGTCGATGACGCCGAGGATCCGGCCGTCTTCCAGCGGCACGTAGGCGTAACCGAGTTCGATCGAAATGCCGCGCGCCTTTTCTTCCTTCAGGCGGTCGGTGTCGACCCCGGTCAGGGCGCGCGTCAGCGTGGTCTTGCCGTGGTCGATATGGCCTGCGGTGCCGACGATCATGGCGCCAGCCGCTCCAGCTGGCGCACGAAGGCGTCCTGGTGGCCGGCTTCGAGGCAGCGCAAGTCCAGCCACAGCGTATCCTGGCCGATGCGCCCGATCACCGGCGCGGGCAGGGCGCGCAGGCGCTGTTCCAGCCGGCCCAGGGCGTTGCCGGCGCGGCAGGTGGGCGCGGCGCGCACCGCCAGGCCGAAGCTGGGCAATTGCTCGACCGGCAGGGCGCCGCTGCCGATCTGGCTCAGCATTGATTGCGCGCTCACTTCAT
>DASYLQ010000129.1:0-3150 GCA_036009485.1 Janthinobacterium sp. | reverse complement strand
GCGAAGGCGGCCATGATGGTGTCGGCCGAGCCGCGTATCGAAATCGGCCCGCCGGCGGCGCCGGGTTCGGTGCGCAGCACGGCCGCCATGAAGCGTTCCAGCGCCGCCGCCCGGGCCGGACTGTCGGTGCCCGGCAGCCTGGGACTGATATCGACCAGGGCGCGGCCGTCCGGCGTCAGCCAGTCACGCACCAGCGTGGGCGGCAAGTCGTGCAGCGCGACCGGCTGCGCCTGCAGCGAGCGCCGCAGCCGCGCCAGCGCCAGCCGCAAGGGCAGGGCCAGCGCCCGTTCGGCGCGGTCGCGCATGGCGGCGTCGGCGCCGGCCAATTGGCGCAGCGCCTGGGCCAGGCGCCGGCTCGGCGCGCTGCCTTGGCCGGGATAGTCTTCGGCGGCCAGTTCCAGCTGCTGCGCCAGGCGCGCCAGCGCGGCGCGGCGCAACGCATCGCCGGCCGGACTCGCCCTGGCCTGTTCAAGCACCGGCAACAGGCTGGCGCCGGCGCTGCTTATTATGGCCAGCTTGGCCGCCTGGTCTTGCGGAATAAAGCTATTTAATGTCACGGCGCGCGCCACTTCGGGCAGCGCCGCCAGCCGCGCCGCCGCCGCATCGGCCGCCGCCAGCGACGGCGCCAGCAGGCTGACGTCGTCGGTGCCGGCCTCGGGCGCATCCTTGAGCGACAGCAGGGTGGCCATGGATTCCGAATGCGGATCCTTCAGGTGCAGCGGATCGAAGTCGAAACGCAGGCGCGGCAACAGGAAGGCGCCGGCCAGGATGGCGGCGCAGCTCAGCAGGAGCACGCCATTCCGGTGCCGCTCGAAAAAATGGTCGGCCGGCGCCAGCCACCGCATGCTGGGGGCATGGGCTTCGCTGCCCGGGCGCAGCACGCGCACCAGCGCCGGCAGCAGCGTCAGCGTGGTGGCGAAGGCGACCAGCATGCCGACCCCGGCGATCTGGCCCAGCTCGGCGACGCCGCGGTAGTCGGTCGGCAGGAAGCTGAAGAAGGCGACGGCGGTGGCGGCGGCGGCCAGCGCCAGCGGCACGCCGGCGGCCTGGGCGCTGCGCACCAGGGCCGCCGCCAAGTCGTTGTCCTGGTGGCGCTCGGCGCGGTAGCGCACGCCGAACTGGATGCCGAAGTCGCCGCCCAGGCCGACGAAGAGCACGGCGAAGGCGACCGAGATCATGTTCAGCGCGCCGACCATGGCCAGCCCCAGCGCGGCGGTGATGAGCAGGCCGGCGAACAGGTTCAGCAACACCGCGGCGATGAGCCTGGGCGAGCGCAGCGCCAACCACAGGATCAGCACCACCAGCAGCACCGTCAGGGCGCCGTTCAGCGCCGCGCCTTCCTGCACCGAGGCGAATTCCTCGTCGGCCAGCGGTTGCGGACCGGTCAGGCGCAGCGTGGCGACCAAGCGCTGCTGCAAGCCGAGTTGCGCGGCGGTGGCGCGGATGGCCGCCGAGGCGTCGCCGCCGGCCTGCAGGTTGCGGTAGTCGAGTACCGGGCTGATCATGACGTAGCTGAGCGCCGGCGCGGAGGCGGCGGCGCCGGCCGCCGGCGGCGTCGCCATGGCGATCCAGGACAGCGCCGCCGGCCGTCCCGCCAGCACTTGCTCGATGACGGCGGCGCTGTCGCCGAGCAAGCCGGCCATGTCGTCCAGCTTGACCTGGCCCATCTGCAGCGGTAGCGCCAGCGTGGTCGACAGGGTGTCGGCCAGGCCGCGCAAGCTCGGGTCGTGCGCCAGCGTATTGATCAGCGGACGCGCCTGCAGCAACCGGGTCACGCTCCGGTCTACATCTTCCCGGGGCAGGAACAGCAGGCCGGCGCGGGCGAAATAATCGCCGCCGCCGGGCTGGCCGACGGCGCGAAAGCGCGCCGGCTGGCGGCGCAAGGCGTCGGCCAGCGCATCGGCGGCGGCGTCCGCCAGTTCGCGCCCCGGCGCCTGCAGCACGGCCAGGATCAATTGCTGGCGTTGCGGGAAAGCCTGGGCGATGGCGGCGTCGCGCTGCGCCCATGGTTCATGCGAATCGAGCAAATGGTCGATATCGGTGTCGATGGCGAAATTCCGGGCTACGTAGGCGGCACTGAGGACGGTCAGCAGCAGCGCCGCCAGGATCACGGTCCAGGCGCGGCGGGCGGCAAAGCGGACCAGGCCGGTGAGCAGCGGCGTCAGCATGGGGAAGATGCCGGCTGGCGCCGGCGATGGTTGTCGTGTGCGCCAGTATAAACGGCGCGCCGCGCACCCTGAGGCGCGCACCGCGACGCTGGGCTATACTGTTTGCGCCTGCCCCTGTCATCCATTACCTTGGCCTCCAGCATGAATACACATCGATTTTCCCTGCTTCCTGTCGCCGCCGTCGCGTTCATCAGCGTGGCGCAAGCCCAGCCGCCCGCCAGCGCGGCGCCTGAAGCCCAGGTGCAAGCGGCGGTCGAGAACGTGCTCGGCGCGATCCAGGCGGATGCCGATGCGCGGCGCGGCGATTTGAGCAAGACCGTCGCCATCGTCGAGCGCCGGTTTTTGCCCTACACCGACTTCGAGCGCACCACGCGGCTGGCGGTGGGGGCGGCCTGGCGCGAGGCCACGCCTGAACAGCGGCAGCAATTGTTCGAGCAATTCCAGGCCCTGTTGGTTCGCAGTTATGCCTTGTCGCTGGCGCAATTGCGCGAGCAAAACGTCAAGTTCCGCTACCAGCCGGTGCAGGCCGGATCGAATGCGGCCGACGTGGTGGTGGGCACGCGCGTGCTGAGCAATGGCGACGACATGCAGATCGACTACCGCCTGCAGCGCACGGCCGCGGGCTGGAAGATCTACGACATCAATATGATGGGCGCCTGGCTGATCGAGATCTACCGCCGCCAGTTCGCCGCCATCCTGGCCAGGGATGGCCTGCCGGGCTTGCTGAGCTATCTGAACCGGCATAATGCCAGGGTTTCCGGGGTTTCCGCAGGCGGCTGAGGCCGCATCCGCGCTGGTGCGGCGGCGCCGCCTCAAGGCCGGCCTCCACTCGTGCCGCGGCCATTGCGGCCCGGCTTGCCGTCGCGGCGCCAATGGCGCCATTCCAGCCATTGCCAGGACAGCAGCGCCGGCACGCCGAACAGGATTTCGCGGGCGCGCTTGACCAGGGCCAGCGACAGCGACACTTGCGGACTGGCGCCCA
>DASYLQ010000128.1:0-5166 GCA_036009485.1 Janthinobacterium sp. | reverse complement strand
GAAATATCGACCAATCTCGGTCAATGTCGGGAAAGAGTAGCTTGATCGCGGTGACGCTTAATGTCGTGCAATTTGGCCCCAGTGCATAGTAAGTATCGAGGAGCATGGCCTTCTTATCAGGTTTATTGGAGATCACCGGCTTCCCAGCAATCTTTTGTTCGTAAAATTCCAATACCTTTTGGACGTTCTCTTCCGAAGTCTCGTAAACGAATCCAGTCGTAACGCGTCCTAAATCGTTCTCTTCTGTGATATAGGCGTTGAAGTCATTCCAGATTTTGAGAATCCCTTCGCCTTCGGAGTTTCCGAAACCCCAAGCGTGGCCGTATCGCCCATAGTCGAACACCCTGTCTAGTTTAGTTGTGGTTACACGGAGCGCCGTGTGACCATAGGGGTGACCGGAGTACGGCCCACCAACCAACAGTTCAACGGACGCCATCCTCACCTGAATTTCGGTGAGCTGATTTGTGGTGATCCGCACCCCTTCCTTCGCCGTCTTTGCCGGCACGCTCAGGGTGGGCATGAGTCAGCGGCCATCGAATGGCCCAGCTCGGGAAAATTGATCTGGCATTGCCCAGCTTTGACCGGGGAGGCTCGCGCAAACCCGTTCTCGTCCAGATGACCGGAGAACTTGGCGCCGCTTGGATCTACGACGACATACTGCTGATGAGGGATTGGCTGGTCGCGGCCGTCGGTCAACTGGAACTCGAGCCAGTGATCTTCATTGAGGAGTCCGGCCATGTCAGGCATGAACGCGATGCCGGCATCCGTAGCGACCGGCACCTGGGCCGCGGCTGTCGGGCTGTGCCCGCCCCCATGAAAATCGTTGTTCCCAGAGAGGCACGTACATCCGCCTGACGTCTGCGCGCCGTGAAGTGCCATTGCCGCGCCATCGATCATCTCCGTTGGATTGCCTGTCACGATGACACAGCTTTTCTTGCAAGCGATCTTGTCGTTCACTCGGGCTATCGCCCTGCCGTTCACGTCGGAAAAAGGCGAGCCGGTAATCACTGTGCCGCAGCATGAGGTCTTATCGCCGACACAGATGCTTCCGAGAATCGAGAACATGCCATCCTCATTAGTCTAAATAGGGCTTGGAAGAAATTTCCAAAAAGATACTTTGCGCCGCAGCGACGGGCTCGGCTTTGATATTTCTCAAGTGGAATGCTGTTGCCGATGTGTGTGAACGTCAACTGACCGCGGCGGTGGAGGCCCGCTCGCGTGCATCAGGCGCTGGCCTGCCTGCCACGACTCTCGCTCGGCCGCCGCAACTCTGGTCCGGTTGGGCTGACGCAATATTAAAGCGTCCAGCTCGGCTTAGATTGAATTTTCCCTTCAAGCGAGACGGCGATGATTCACAGATAATTTTTATGGTAATAGTTGCCTTTTTTCATGGTAGGTGCGCTGTCGCACAGAGGGAAGAACGGCTCATCAATTATTCTGGCTGCGTGATGTGGCGTTTTTCGAAGAGAAGACGCGACGACATGGCATCAATCGATCTTTGCCTGCCTTCGATAAGTTAAAAATATTCTTCCAATTACATATGAGAGGTAACACATGAACAAATTACTCGCAGCCCTGACCGCTGGCGTCTTCGCCACCGCCGCTTATGCGCAAACCCCGGCCACGACCGACACCGCGGCCGTCAGCAAGGCCGAAGTCAAGGCCGACAAGGCCAATGTCAAGGCCGCCAACTCGGAAGCCAAGACCGACGCCAAGGCCGACGACAGCGTCGCCAAAGCCCAGGCCAAGGCCGCCAAGAAAACCGCCAAGGCCGACGCCAAGGCCAACCAGACCGCGATGAAAGCCAACGCGAAAGTCGCCAGGAAAAAGGTCGACGCCAGCACCGACAAGGCTGTCGCCGCCAACAAGACCCAGGAAACCAAGGAAAAAGGCGACGCCGACATCAAGGCCGCAGGCGCCAAGTAATTGCGGTTCCGGAAATAAAAAAAGACAGGCCAGGCCTGTCTTTTTTTTTCGCGCTCCCGCTGCTGGTTCAGGGGGCTACTTAGACAATCGCCGTCAGCGTCGACGGCTTGATCTTCGACTCCAGCGCCTTGCCTTTGCGCGCGCGCTTGCCGATGTGTTCCGCCAGGCTGCTGGCCGACAGGCGTACTTCCTGCGGTTTCGCGCCGCGGCCGATGCCGGCCACCAGCACGCCCTTCTGGCTGATCGGCTGCGCGCCCAGCAGCTTCTCGTTTTTATCCAGCTCCATCAGGATCACGCCGCGGCCGCCGTTCGACAGCGATTTCATCTCGTCCATGCCGAACACCAGCAGGCGCGCCTTTTCCGACACGCAGGCCACCGCGCTGGCGCTGTCGTTGATGACCTTCGGCGGCAGCGGCAGGTCGCCCTCGTCGAGCGTGATGAAGGCCTTGCCGCCCTTGATGCGGCTGACCATGTCGCCGGCCTTGGCGTAGAAGCCGTAGCCGGCGCTGCTGGCCAGCAGCAGCAGGGTGGCGGCGCTGCCGGCGAAATAATGCAGGATGCGGTTGCCGCCGTTGAGGTCGACCAGGGTGGTGATCGGCACGCCGTCGCCGCGCGCGTTCGGCAGCGCCGCCACCGGCACGGAGTAGACCTTGCCGTTGGCGCCGAAGCCGAGCAGGGTGTCGACGCTGCGGCACTCGAAGGCGCCGTACAGCGAATCGCCGGCCTTGAAGGTGAATTGGGCCGGGTCGTGGCCGATGCCGGTGCGCGCGCGCACCCAGCCTTTTTCGGAAATGATGACGGTGACCGCTTCGTCCACCACCTTTTGTTCGGCGACGGCTTTTTGCGCTTCCTCGATCAGCGTGCGGCGGGCGTCGCCGAACTGCTTTTGGTCGGTTTCGATTTCCTTGATGATGGCGCGCTTCATCGATGAGGGATTGTCGAGCAGGTCTTGCAGGGCGCCGCGCTCCTTGCGCAGCTCGGCCAGCTCTTGCTGGATCTTGATGGTTTCCAGCCGCGCCAGCTGGCGCAGGCGGATTTCCAGGATATCCTCGGCTTGGCGCTCGGACAGGCGGAATTCGGCGATCAGCGCGGCCTTCGGTTCGTCCGAATTGCGGATGATCCGGATCACCTTGTCGATGTTCAGCAAGATCGCTTCGCGGCCTTCCAGGATATGGATGCGGTCGCCGACCTTGCCCAGCTTGAACTGGGTGCGCCGGGTCACGGTGGCGAAGCGGAAGGCGACCCATTCCTGCAGGATGTCGCCCAGGCCCTTCTGGCGCGGGCGGCCGTCGCCGCCTATCATCACCAGGTTGATCGAGGTCGACGATTCCAGCGAGGTATGCGCCAGCAGCATCAGCATGAACTCGGCCTGGTCCTGGTTCTTCGATTTCGGCTCGAACACCAGGCGCACCGGCGCGGCCCGGCCCGATTCGTCGCGGATGGCGTCGAGGTTGGCCAGCACCATCTGCTTCAGCGCCAGCTGCTCCGGCGACAGGGCCTTTTTGCCGAGGCGGATTTTCGGGTTGGTCAATTCCTCTATCTCTTCCAGCACCCTTTGCGACGAGGTCCCCGGCGGCAGCTCGGTCACCACCGCCTGCCACTGGCCGCGCGCCAGTTCCTCGATCTTCCAGCGCGCCCGCACCTTCATGCTGCCGCGGCCGGAGGCGTACATTTCCTGGATCTGCGCCGCCGGTGTGATGATCTGGCCGCCGCCCGGGAAGTCCGGGCCGGGAATCAGCCGCATCAATTCGGCGTGCGTCATTTTCGGGTTGCGGATCAGCGCCACGGCGGCCTGCGCCACCTCGGACAGATTGTGCGAGGGGATTTCGGTGGCCAGGCCGACGGCGATGCCCGAGGCGCCGTTCAGCAGCACCATCGGCAGGCGCGCAGGCAGCAGTTTCGGCTCTTCCGTCGAACCGTCGTAATTCGGCTGGAAGTCGACCGTGCCCATGCCGATCTCTTCCATCAGCAGGCGCGAGATCGGCGTCAGCCGGGCCTCGGTATAGCGCATCGCCGCGGCGCCGTCGCCGTCGCGCGAGCCGAAATTGCCCTGGCCATCGATCAGCGGATAGCGCAGCGAAAAATCCTGCGCCATGCGCACCAGCGCGTCGTACACCGACTGGTCGCCGTGCGGGTGCAGCTTGCCCAGCACGTCGCCGACCACGGCAGCCGACTTGCGCGGCTTGGCGGTGGCGTTCAGGCCGAGTTCATTCATCGCGAACAGGATGCGCCGCTGCACCGGCTTCTGGCCGTCGCAGACGTCGGGCAGGGCGCGGCCCTTGACCACCGAGACGGCATAGTCGAGATAGGCGCGCTCGGCGAAGGTGGACAGGGTCAGCGTTTCGCCGGCCGGCGGTTGCGGCGGCTCGGGGGCTTGGTCAAACAGATTGGCTTGAGTGGACATGGTGGTTTCGGTGCTCGATTAATTCGGTGCTCGGTGGATTTGACGCTTCCGGCTCGCCATTCCCGGCTTGCCGTCGGCCGGATACCGGATCAGATATCCGCTTCCGCTTCGTTGCCGTGCTCCTCGATCCAGGCGCGGCGGCCGGCGGCTTCGCCTTTGCCCATCAACATATTGAAGCGCGCGGAAGAGTCGGCGTGGTCGATTTCGCCCAGCGCCACCGGCAGCAGGCGGCGCGTGTCCGGGTTCATCGTGGTTTCCCACAACTGCTCGGCGTTCATCTCGCCCAGGCCCTTGAAGCGCGAGATGCCCCAGGCGCCCTGTTTCACGCCCTCCTTGCGCAGCTTGTCTTCGATGGCCACCAGCTCGCCGTCGTCGAGCGCGTAGATTTTCTGGATCGGCTTCTTGCCGCGCGCCGGCGCATCGACGCGGTACAGCGGCGGCCGGGCGATGCAGACGTGGCCCTTGGCGATCAGTTGCGGGAAGTGCTTGAAGAACAGCGTCAGCAGCAGCACCTGGATGTGCGAACCGTCGACGTCGGCATCGGAAAGGATGCAGATCTTCCCGTAGCGCAGGCCGGACAGGTCGGGCGTGTCGCCGTGGCTGTGCGGGTCGACGCCGATGGCCACCGCGATGTCGTGGATTTCATTGTTGGCGAAGAGCCGGTCGCGCTCGGTCTCCCAGGCATTGAGCACCTTGCCGCGCAGCGGCAGGATGGCCTGGAATTCCTTGTCGCGGCCCATCTTGGCCGAGCCGCCGGCGGAGTCGCCCTCGACCAGGAAGATCTCGTTGCGGCTGACGTCGTTGGACTCGCAGTCGGTCAGCTTGCCGGGCAGGAC
>DASYLQ010000127.1:0-2816 GCA_036009485.1 Janthinobacterium sp. | reverse complement strand
CGCGAGCGCCTGCTGCTGATGGCGCGCAAGCTGTACCGTTTCATGACCATGCTGTCGCTGCCGGCGATTATCTTCGGCATCATCCTGGCCTGGCTGCAGTACGGCGCCGGCAATCCGGACGGCTTGAAAATGCCGGGCTGGCTGCACGCCAAGCTGGGTCTGGTGGTGCTGCTGCTCGGTTATCACCACGCCTGCGGTTCGATCTTGAAAAAATTCGAGAAGGGCGCCAACCGGCGCAGCCATGCCTGGTACCGCTGGTTCAATGAAGCGCCGGTGATCCTGCTGCTGGCGATCGTGCTGCTGGTCGTCGTCAAACCATTCTGATCGGACTGCGATGAGCAAAATCTGCCAGTATTTTTTCGCCCCCCAGTCGCCCTGGGCCTACCTGGGCCATGCGCGTTTCGTCGCGCTGGCCACGCAGCATGGCGTACAGATCGAGGTCCGTCCGTTCGACCTGGGCAAGGTGTTCGGCGTCTCCGGCGGCCTGCCGCTGGCGAAGCGCGCGCCGCAGCGCCAGGCCTACCGCCTGGTCGAACTGGCGCGCTGGTCGGCCTTCCTGGAATTGCCGATGAATGTGCAGCCGAAGTTTTTCCCGGTTTCGCCGGAAGCGTCGGCAAAATTGATTATCGCCACCCGGCTGGCGCTGGGCGTCGACGTGGCGCTCGAGCTGGCGGGAGCGCTGATGCGCGGCCTGTGGGCGGAAGAAAGGAACGTCGGCGACGAAGAGACGCTGGTACAGATCGCCAACGCTTGCGAGCTGGATGGGCGCATGCTGCTGAAATCCTCGGAAACGGCCAGCGTGCAAGCCGAATACGACCGCAACACCGAAGACGCGACCGCCGCCAACGTCTTCGGCTCGCCGTGGTATGTGTACGATGGCGAAGGCTACTGGGGCCAGGACCGCCTGGATTTCCTCGAGCGGACCTTCGCTAAATAGTTAGATTGTTAGATTAAAAGTAGGGACGCGTCATCCGAGCGTTCGACCACAACGGACAAAAGGTACACCATGGCATCTTATTTTTGCCCATGCCCGCGCGGCATGGAAGCGGCGCTGGCCGAGGAACTGGGCGAGATCGCCCAGCTCAGCACGACGATGAAAGTGCACAACCAGGTTCCCGGCGGGGTGCACTGCTCCGGCGACCTGTCCGATTCCTACCGCATCAACCTGCATTCGCGCATCGCCTCGCGCGTGCTGATGCGCATGGCGCATTCCAGCTACGCCAACGAAAACGACATCTATGACCTGACCCTGGCGCAAGCCTGGGAAGACTGGTTCGGCGTCGACCACACCATCCGCGTCGACGTCACGGCCGTCAAGTCGCCGCTGCGCAGCCTGGAATTCACCACGCTGAAGATCAAGGACGCCATCTGCGACCGCTTCCGCGACCAGTTCAACAAGCGCCCCTCGGTCGACACCCGCGAGCCGGACATGCGCATCGTCGGCTTCCTCGACCAGCGCAATTTCACCGTCTACCTGGACACCTCGGGCGAGGCCTTGTTCAAGCGCGGCTGGCGCGAAGAGACCGGCGACGCCCCGCTGCGCGAAAACCTGGCCGCCGGCCTGTTGCGCGTCTCCGGCTGGAAGCCGGGCATGGTGCTGTTCGACCCGATGTGCGGCTCGGGCACCATCCTGGCCGAGGCGGCGCAGATGGTGCAGGGCATTCCGCCCGGCGCCCGGCGTCGCTTCGCCTTTGAAAAGTTCAACGATTTCGACCCGGCGCCGTGGCAGGCGCTGAAAAGCGCGATCAAGGCGAACCCGCTGCCGGCCGAGGCTACCATTTTCGGCAGCGACATCTCGGGCGACATGGTGGCGATGACGCGGCATAACCTGCGCTGCGCCGGCATCCTGTTCGAGGTGCCGCTCAAGCAGATCGAGGCGCAGGAAGTGAAGCCGCCCAGCGAGGTCGCCGGCATCCTGCTGACCAATCCGCCGTACGGCGAGCGCATCGGCGTGCGCGGCGACAGCACCCTGCCGGAAGACGAGTTGTCGCAATCGTTCTATTCGGCGCTGGGCACCACCCTGAAGCAGCGTTTCGCCGGCTGGACCGTGTTCCTGTTCACCGCCGACCTGAAGCTGCCGCGCCTGCTGCGCCTGAAGGAAGCGCGCAAGACGCCATTCTTCAACGGCGCCCTGGAGTGCCGCCTGTTCCGCTTCGATATGGTGGCGGGCTACAACCGCAGGGAAGAGGCCAAGCCCAAAGAGGCCTGATCCCATGCTCCCTAACCCTCCGGCCGACGTGCCGCCCGATCCGGCGCCGTCCACTCCCAGCCACATGGCGGCGCTGAGCGGCGCGGCGCTGGCGGCCATCGTCGCGGCGCTGGCCATGCTCGGCCCGTTTTCCATCGACGCCTACCTGCCGGCCTTTCCCAACATCGAAGCGTCGCTGCACGCCAGCGAGATCGAGGTGCAGCAGTCGCTGTCGATCTATATGCTGGCGTTCGCGGTGATGGTGCTGTGGCACGGCGCGCTGTCGGACGCCTTCGGCCGGCGCAACCTGGTCATCGGCTCGCTGCTGCTGTTCGCCATCGGCACCCTGGGCTGCGCCGGCTCCCACTCCATCCATTACCTGCTGGCCTTCCGCACGCTGCAGGGCGTCTCGGCCGGCGCCGGGGTGGTGATCGGGCGCGCCATCATCCGCGACCTGTACGCCGGGGCGCCGGCGGCGCGGCTGCTGTCGCTGGTGACGATGATCTTTGCCATTGGCCCGGCCATCGCGCCGATACTCGGCGGCTGGATCGTCAAGCTGTCCGACTGGCGCACCATCTTCCTGGCGTTGTTCGTCTACACCGTGGCGCTGGCCTGGTATTGCTACAAG
>DASYLQ010000126.1:0-2851 GCA_036009485.1 Janthinobacterium sp. | reverse complement strand
GCTGATCCGTTCTCTCGGCGGCGGCTGGCACTCTGTGGATTAGCGCTCGCCAAACCGGCTGCGCGGCGCCATTTCCGGCCTGCGATGCTCGCCGTACCGACGTACGGCTGCGCGTCTCGGCCAGAACTGACGCCGCTCGCGGCGGTTTTGCGATGCGCTCGATGCTGTTAACCCGACACGCAAACGTTTTGTTCTGGCTCCACTTCTGCCCTCTTTCTCTTCTTTTTCTTCCTTCCTGTGTTGGGCTGGTTTCCTGTGTTGGGCTGGCGTTCGGCTGGGCATCTTGCGTTTGGTAATCCGGCACATGCTTTGTATAATCATCTGAGTTATGCTGTCAAAATAGTAAATTTAGCGATTGCCTAATTCCTTCCGTCATCCTGCCCGGACGCCGGTCTATTACCACCATGACGAAACGCACCAAGTCCGAGGCCGCACCCGCCCAGCTGACTTGCCTGAGAAAGGCAAGGACAGTGGGGCTGTTTCCCATTGTCGCCATCGGCGCTTCCGCCGGCGGCCTGGAGCCGATCAGCGCCTTCCTTTCCAACTTGCCGCTCGGCAGCGGCATCGCCGTGGTCGTCATCCAGCACCTCGATCCCAGCCATAAAGCCATGTTGCCGGAACTGTTGCAACGAAATACAGACATGCCGGTGCTGGAAATCGTCCACCGCATGCAAGTCAAGCCCGACCATGTCTACGTGATCCCGCCCAACGCCGACCTGGGCATCGCCGACGGTTCCCTGTTGCTGGCGGCGCCGGCCGAGCAGCGCGGCCATCGCCTGCCGATCAATACATTTATGGCGGCATTGGCGGCGGAGCGCGGCGAGTTCGCGGTCGGCGTCATTTTTTCCGGCATGGGGGCGGACGGCACGCGCGGCCTGCAGGCGCTCAAGGAACACAATGGCTTGACGCTGGTGCAGCACCCGGCGTCGGCGAAGTTCGACCCGATGCCGCAGAGCGCCATCGCGGCGGGCGTCGTCGACCTGGTGGAAATGCCGGAAAAAATGCCGGCCAGGATATTGGCCTATCTATCCCAGAGCGCTGTCCCGCAGCGTCCCGGCGAGCATTTTTCCAGCAAACGCACCTTGCAGGATATCGTGCGCCTGCTGAGCGAACATACCGGCAGCAGCTTCGTCGATTACAAGGCGAATACCGTGTTGCGGCGCATCGAACGACGCATGAGCCTGCACCAACTGGGGTCGATGGAAGCGTATGTGCCCTTCCTGCGCGATAACCCGGCCGAGATCGACCTGCTGTTCAAGGAATTGCTGATCGGCGTGACCAGCTTCTTTCGCGACCAGAAAGTGTGGGATTACCTGAAGACGGTGGCCTTGCCGCAGATGCTGGCGTCCCATCCCGGCGGCATGGCGTTCAAGGCCTGGGTGCCGGCCTGTTCCACGGGTGAAGAGGCGTATTCGCTGGCGATGGTGTTCAGCGAAGTGGTGGCGGCGATCAATCCGCCGTCGAAATATTCGCTGCAAATCTTCGCCACCGACCTGTCCGCCGACGCCATCGACCGCGCTCGCCAGGGCCGTTTTCCAGCCAGCGTGGAAAGCGACGTCCCGGCGCAACGGCTGCGCCAGTTCTTTATCCTGGAAAAGGGCGGCTACACGATCCGTAAAGAGATCCGCAACATGATCATCTTTGCCCAGCAAAACATCATTTCCGACCCGCCGTTCACCAAGCTCGACATCCTGTGTTGCCGCAACCTGCTGATTTACCTGAACGCCAGGCTGCAGCAGCGTCTGATTCCGCTGTTCCATTACGCCTTGAAAAAAAATGGCATCCTGTTGCTTGGCAGTGCGGATACGCCAGGCCAATTTTCCGACCTGTTCCTGCCCCTGACCACCTCGACCCGGTTGTACCGCCGCGCCGGCGACAATGTGCGCCAGCGCCTGCCCACGTATTTCCCCACAAGGCTGTCGGCCGCCTCGCTGCCCAGCCCCAGCGAATCGAGAGAAGCTAGTATGCCCGGAAAGATTCAGTCCCATGTGGAACAATTGCTGTTGCAAAAATATTCGCCGGCAGCCGCCTTGCTCAATGAAGATGGCGACATCCTCTACATCAATGGCCGCACCGGCGCTTTCCTGGAACCGGCCGCGGGCAAGGCCAACTGGAATATCCATGCGATGGCGCGCGAAGGCTTGCGCTATGAACTGGCGGGATTGATGAAACAGGCGCTGCAGACCGAGGGCGTGGTGCGCTTGCGCGGCGTGCTGTTGAAGGACGAGCTGGGCCTGGTGCAATCGGTCGACCTGAGCGCCGAGGCGCTGACCCAGCCGGCCCAGTTGGAAGGGATGATCTTCGTGACCTTCGCCAGCGCGCCGCTGCCGTCGCCGGCCAGGCGCGGGCGCGCATCCAGCCCCAAGGTGATCGAACTCGAGCGCCAGCTGGAGCAGGCGCGCAATGAAATCCAGGCGGTGCGCGACGAAATGCAGACCTCGCGCGAAGAATTGAAATCGGCCAACGAAGAGTTGCAATCCACCAATGAGGAACTGCAATCGACGAATGAGGAATTGACGACGTCGAAGGAAGAGATGCAGTCGCTCAATGAGGAATTGTATACGGTTAATGCCGAGCTGCAATCCAAGGTCGACGACCTGTCGCTGGTGAATAGCGACATGAAAAATTTGCTCAACAGCACAGATATTGCCACCATTTTCCTCGACAGCGGCTTGCGCATCCGTCGCTTCACGACGCCGGCGACGCAAATCTACAAGCTGATCCCCAGCGACTTGCGGCGCCCGCTGAGCGACATCGTCAACGACCTCGATTATCCCGGGCTGGAAGCGGATGCCCAGGAAGTGTTGCGCAGCCTGGTCTTTTCGGAGAAACAGGTACCGACCAGGAATGG
>DASYLQ010000125.1:0-5398 GCA_036009485.1 Janthinobacterium sp. | reverse complement strand
GCGGCGCCAGCGGCCGGGCCCAGGCCGGCCTGGGCCAGTGCGCGCGCCGCCAGCCACGCCTCGTAGCCGGCGACATAGGCCGGATCGCGCAGGCGCAGGTTTTCATGCGACAGGCGCTGGCTGCGCGTGAGCATCGAATAGGCGAACTGCGGCGCCTCCATCGCGCTGTAGCGCTCGACGTTTTCAAACCATTCCATCGAATTGCGCGCAGCGCTTTGCAGCTTGGCGACTTCGACGGCGCGCCTTTCCTGGTAGGCGGCCAGCGCCGCGCCCAAGTCCGGGGCGGCGGGCGCCAGGCAATGCGCCAGTTCGATGGCGTCCTCCAGCGCCAGCCTGGTGCCGGAGCCGATCGAATAATGCGCCGAATGGGCCGCATCGCCGATCAGCACCACCGGCACCGCCCCGTTCCAGTGCACCCACTGCTCGTTTACGATGCGCTGGAAAGTGATCCACATGGCCGCGCCGGGCAGGTGGCCGGCGTTCGACAGCAGCGCATGGCCGCCCAGCAGGTCGGCGAACAGGCGCTCGCAAAAGGCGATGCCCTCTTCCCGGCTCATCGCATCCAGGCCGGCGCTGCGCCATACGGTTTCCGGCGTTTCGACGATGAAGGTCGAGGTGTCGCCGTCGTACTGGTAGATATGGGCCTGGAACCAGCCATGTTCGGTTTGCCGGAAGGCGAAGGTGAAGGCGGCGAACTTCTGCTTCGTGCCGAGCCAGACGAAGCGGCAGCGGCGCGCCTCGATCGCCGGACGGTAGCTGTCCGCATGGCGGGCGCGGATGCGGCTGTTCAAACCGTCGCTGGCGATCACCAGGTCGGCGCCGTGGCGTTCGGCGAGCTGAAGCTCGTCGCCCACCTCGGTCTCGAACACCAGGTGCACGCCGAGCTCCTGGCAGCGCCGCTGCAGGATGTTCAGCAGGCGTTTGCGGCCGATGCCGCAAAAGCCGTGGCCGCCGGAAGTGATCTTTTCGCCCTTGAAATGGATGTCGATGTTGTCCCAGTGGTTGAACGACTGCAGGATGGCGCGCGCGCTGGCCTCGTCGGCCTGCACCAGCCTGGCCAGGGTCTGGTCGGAAAAGACCACGCCCCAGCCGAAGGTGTCGCAGGCACGGTTGCGCTCGACCACCGTGATCTGGTGGCCCGGGTGGTGCTTCTTCATCAGCAGGCTGAAATACAGGCCCGCCGGACCGCCGCCTATGCAGACTATCTTCATTCGATTCGATTCACGGAAATGGCGCCCGGGCTCAAGGCCCGCGCAGTTTGTAACGCTGCAGCTTGCCCGTTTCGGTACGCGGCAAGGCGGTCAAAAACCGGATCGCGCGCGGGTATTTATACGGCGCGATCTGCTCCTTGACGAAGTCTTGCAAGATTCGCGCCATGGCCTCGGACGGCGCCGCCTCCGCCTTCAGCACCACGTGTGCCTCGACGATCTGGCCGCGCGCCTCGTCGGCCCGGCCGATCACCGCGCATTCCGCCACCAGCGGATGGCGCAGCAAGGCATCCTCCACTTCCGGCCCGGCGATGTTGTAGCCGGACGAGACGATCATGTCGTCGGTGCGCGCGCGGTAATGGAAATAGCCGTCGGCATCCATTTCATAGGCGTCGCCGGTCAGGTTCCAGCCGTCCAGCACATAGTCTTGCTGGCGCTCGTCGTCCAGGTAGCGGCAGCCGGTCGGCCCCTTCACCGCCAGCCGGCCGATCACGCCCGGACCGGCCGGCCGGCCGCCGCCGTCCAGGATGCAGGCCTGGTAGCCGGGGATCGGCTTGCCGGTGGCGCCGCGGCGGACATCGCCGTCGGCCGCCGAGATGAAAATGTGCAGCAGCTCGGTCGAACCGAGGCCGTCGATCATGGCCAGGCCGGTGGCCCCCAGCCAGGCGTCGCGCGTGGCCAGCGGCAGCGCCTCGCCGGCCGAGACGCTGCGGCGCAGGCTGGACAGGTCGTACTGCGGCGCCAGCGCCGCCATCTGGCGGTAAAAGGTCGGCGCCGTGAAGCAGATGCTGGCGCGATAGTCCTGGATCGCCCGCAGCAGCGACTCCGGCGTGAGCTTTTCCAGCAGCACCGTGGCGGCGCCGGCGCGCAGCGGGAACAGCAGCAGGCCGCCCAGGCCGAAGGTGAAGGCCAGCGGCGGCGTGCCGATGAAAATGTCGGACGCCTGCGACTTCAGCGTCGAGCGCGGGAAGCAGTCGCAGATGGCCAGCACGTCGCGGTGAAAATGCGCGGTGGCCTTGGGCACGCCGGTGGTGCCGGAGGTGAAGGCGATCAGGCAGACGTCGTCGGCGGCGGTGTCGGCCGCCTCGAAGGGGCCGTCGCGGCCGGCCATCAGCGCTTCCAGCGAAGCCGGGCCGGCGCCGGCATCGGCGGCATCGCCGCCGCCGAACCAGAGCGTGGGCGGCAAAGGGCCGGCGCCGCTCATCTCGGCGCGCAAGGCGGCGTCGCACAGCACCGCGTTGACCTGCGCCTTGGCCGCCATCGCCGCCAGTTCGCGCGCGCGCAGCAGGGGCATGGTCGGCACCGCGATGCAGCCGGCTTTCAGCACCGCCAGGAAGCAGGCCGCCGTCATTGGATTGTTGGCGCCGCGCAGCAGCACGCGGTTGCCGGGCACCAATCCCAGGTCGCTGCGCAGCACGTGGGCGATGCGGTCGACCTGGCGCCGCAGCGTGGCGTAACTCCAGTCGCCGCGCGCGCTGTGGATGGCGATGCGGCCGCCGTCCTGCTGCGCGGCGGCGCCGCCGTCCAGCAGGACGGCGGCGCAATTGAGCCGCGCCGGATACTGCAGCGAGGGCAGGTCGAACAGCAGTTCCGGCCACTGCCGCGGCGGCGGCAAACGCTCGCGCGCAAAATGGTCGGCATGACCGGAAAGGCCCATCGGAGCCTGCGTCCGGAATGCTGCGGTCGGTCTGCTCATGGTGCTTGCTTGCCTAAATAGTCCGCCGGCGGCCGGCGCATCGAATGCCGAACAAATACTTTAAGCATAAGGCATATAAAGTTCAAGCCCATGCCGGGCGCCGCGGCGCTTCACGCGGCGGTGTTTTCCTGGCGCACCAGGCCGGCCTGGTGGATCACCGCGCGCACCACGTCGGCCAGCGCCGCCTGCACCGCATCGCTGGACAGCGATCCCGGCGCAAAACCGTGCAGCGCGGCGGCGCCGCCGCCCAGTCCCAGCGTCAGGCAGCCGGCGTGCAGGCGTTCAATGCGGGTGCCGGCCTCGGCCTGTTCGCCGCGCGCCAGCAAGGCTTCGATTTCGCCGCTGGCGGCGCTCAACTGGTTCTGGAAACCGGTCAGGTACACCAGCAGGCGGTCGGCGTTGATGCCGAGGCGAAGCTGGGTCTCGCGCGGCGCTTCGGCGGCGTGCTCGTAGCCGCTGGCGGCCTGGTTGAGGAAAGTGGCCAGGTGCACGCGCACCTGGTCGGCCTGGAAGGGCTTGACGATATAGCCGGCGGCGCCGGCCTGGATCGCATGCTGCACCGTTTCGCCGTCGCTGGCCGAGGACACCAGCACGAAAGGCGTGCCGTTCAGCTGCGGGGCGCCCTTCATGCGCTGCAGCAGTTCCATGCCCGACAGGCGCGGCATGCGCAGGTCGCAAAAACAGATCGCCGGCCGCAAGCCGTCCTCCAGCTGCTGCCAAGCGTCGGCGCCGTCTTCGGCTTCGACGATATCGAACTTGCCGCAGTTGTCGATCAGGTGCATCAGCACCATGCGCGACACCACGTCGTCGTCAACCACCAGTACTTTCATGTTCGTCTCCCTTGGCCTGCCGTGTGAATCTGAATGTCTCACAGCGGCAAGCGTCCGTTTTTAGCCTATTTTTAGTCTGTTTTTCTGCTGGGTTCCATCTGCCTTGCCCGCTATTCTACATGCCGGGAACGGCCCGGCCGCGCTTCAGCCGCGCTTCAGGTGCCCGGCGCGGCGCCGAAGTGGCGCAGCAACTGGCGCAGGCGCGGCATGGCTTGGCGCAGCAGGGCCCAGTCGGCGCGGTCGGCCGCCTCCTCCAGCTCGCTGCACAACAGGTGCAGCTCCATCTCGTCGAGGTAGGCGGCGCTGCCCTTGACGCCGTGCAGCAGGCGCCCCGCCGTCTCGCCGTCGCGCGCCGCCAGCGCCCGTTCCAGTTCGGCCAGGCGCGCCGCGATGTCGCCGGAAAACGCGCTGCGGATGCGCCGTTTCAGGTCGGTCGAACGGCGTCCCGGATTGGCCGCCGGCGCCGCCGCGGCGCCGCTGACGACGCCGAACATGGCGTCCAGTTCCGCCGCGGTCGGGCTGGCGGCGCCGGCTGGAACGGCGCTGCGCCCGGCCATCAGCGGCAGGATGAAGCCGCGCTGCAGCTGGCGCTCGATGGCGCGGCCAAGCTGGAAGTGCAGCCCCGCCTCGTCGATCGGCTTGGTCAGGAAATCGTCCATGCCGGCGGCCAGGTAGCGGCTGCGGTCTTCCTCGCTGGCGTTGGCGGTGAGGGCGATGATCATCAGTTCCTGGTCGCACACCGGCGCCTGCGGCGGGCCGCCGGCGCGAATCAGGCGGGTGGCGCTGGCGCCGTCCATTTCCGGCATGCGCCCGTCCATCAGGATCAGGTCGTAGCGCGCGCGCGCGCAGGCCGCCACCGCCAGCGCGCCGTTGGCGGCGATGTCGACGCGGTGGCCCAGGTCTTCCAGCATCATGCGGATGATGATCTGGTTGGTCGGGAAATCCTCGGCGCACAGCACGCGCAGCTGGTGGCTGTGCGGCGCGCGCGGCACCTGGCGCACCAGCGGCGGCGCGACGCCGTCGGCCAGCGGCAGCAGCACCCGGAACACGCTGCCGACGCCGGGCGTGCTGTCGACCGTGATCTCGCCGTCCATCAGGTCGACCAGCTGGCGGCAGATGGCCAGGCCGAGGCCGGTGCCACCGTAGCGCCGCGTGGTGGTGGCGTCGGCCTGCTCGAATTTCTGGAACAGGCGCGGCATGGCGTCGGGCTCGATGCCGATGCCGGAATCCCGCACCGTAAAGCTGATCAGGTTGACGCCGCGTCCGGCCCCGTTGACGGCGCCTCCCCGCAGCGGCACCAGCGCCGGCTCGACGCGCTCGACGCTGACCTTGACCGAGCCGCTCTGGGTGAACTTGAAGGCGTTGCCGACCAGGTTGACCAGCACCTGGCGCAGCCGGGTCGGGTCGCCCACCACGAAGCGCGGCAGGTCCGGCGCCAGTTCGATGTCGAAGCCGACGCTGTGCGCCGCGGCCTGCTCCTCGAACAGGCTGACCACGTTCTCCAGCGTGGCGGCGAGCGCGAAGTCGATGTTCTCGACGGTCAGCTTGCCGGCCTCGATCTTCGAGAAATCGAGCAGGTCGTTGATGATCGACAGCAGCGACTGGGCGTTGGCCTGGCCGCGCAGGATCTGCTCGCGCGTGGTGTCGGCCAGCCGCGCGTCGCG
>DASYLQ010000124.1:0-1616 GCA_036009485.1 Janthinobacterium sp. | reverse complement strand
CCGTCTGCAAGCTGGCGGACGCTTTCCAGATCGGCGAGCTTGGCGCCGCGCTCGACACGCTGCGCGGCGATCCGGCGCGCCGGGCCGCACTGGGCGAACAGGCACGACACTTGCTGCGCACTCGCCACAGTCCGCAGGCTTGCGCCGATGACTATGCGGCGGCGCTGGCGTTGGCCAGGGAAGAAGCGGCCGGCGGCCGCCATGCGCTGATCGGCGCCCTGGCCGGACTGTCCGGCCTGGACGGCGACGAAGGCACGCTGCGGCAACTAGCGAACGCGATCGCGCGCAGCGCCGACCCGCTGGCGCAGCGCCAATTGCTGGTGGACGTCACCAGTATCGCCCGCCACGATTTAAAGACCGGCATCGAACGCGTCGTGCGCATGCAATTGCTGGAATTGCTGAAGCTGCGCGAACCCGGCTTGCGCGTCCAGCCGGTCTACCTGAGCGCCGACGGCGGCCAGTGGCATTACCGCTATGCCCAGCGTTACACGGCCGGCTTGCTGGGGTTGGAGCGCGAGGGCATCGTCGACATGGCGGCCGACGTCAACCAGGGCGATATTTTCTATGGCGCCGACTTTTGTCCCGGTCCGGTGCTGGAGGCGGCCCGGGCCGGACTGTATGCCGGCTGGCGCCGTCGCGGGGTCGGCATCAACTTCATGCTTTACGATCTGCTGCCGGTGCTGCGTCCGGAGTTTTTCCCGGCCAAGGCCGACCGCACCCATGCCGACTGGCTGGAATGCATCGCCGCCCAGGCCGACCGGCTGGTCTGCATTTCCGACGCGGTAGCGCGGGAAATGATGGACTGGCTGGCAACGCGGGGGACGCCGCCGCGGCGCCAGTTGCAACTGACGGCGCTGCACCTGGGCGCCGACATCGACGAGGCGGCGCCGGCCGGGCTGCAGCCGGCGCTGGCCTATCCGCTGCTGGCGCAACTGGCGCAAGAACCCAGCTTCCTGATGGTTGGCACCATCGAGCCGCGCAAAGGCCATCTGCAAGCGCTGGACGCCTTTGAACAACTGTGGCGCGAAGGATCGCAAGCCAGGCTGGTCATCGTCGGCAATGAAGGCTGGCTGCCGCTGGCCGAAGCGGAGCGGCGCAGCATTCCGCGCATCGCCGAGCGCCTGACCGGGCATGCTGAACTGGGCCGGCGCCTGTTCTGGCTGAAAGGCATCGATGATGCATATCTGCAACAAATCTATCTGCACAGTGCCTGCCTGCTGGTCCCGAGCGAAGGCGAAGGTTTCGGCTTGCCGCTGATCGAGGCGGCGCGCTATCGCTTGCCGGTGCTGGCGCGCGACTTGCCGGTGTTCCGCGAAGTGGCGCAACAGCACGCCGCCTATTTCGCTGGCCTGGACGGCGCCAGCCTGGCCGCGGTGCTGCAGAAATGGCTGGCCGCGCATGCCGAAGGCGCTACGCCGGCCTCGGCCGGCATGCCGTGGATGACCTGGCAGCAAAACGCTGCGGCGCTGCTGGAAATATTCGCCGGCATCCGGCCCGGACATCGCTGGCCAGCTCAACTCGGCTGAATCCGGGCGACGCCGCGACGCCCCGGGTATTTTCGCATTCGCATCCGAAAGCGGCAAAAGATCCGCCTTTAGCCGCTTTTTTCCACCCCA
>DASYLQ010000123.1:0-5238 GCA_036009485.1 Janthinobacterium sp. | reverse complement strand
ATTCCTGGCCGGGATATACAACATACTTAGGAGAAAGCCATGGGCACCATACTTTTGATTATTCTGGTCCTTGCCTTGATCGGCGTCTTGCCAACCTGGCCGCATAGCCGCGGCTGGGGTTACGGCCCCAGCGGCGTAACCGGCCTGATTGTCGTCATTCTCATCGTGTTGCTGCTGACCGGCAGATTGTAAAAGGGGGCGCCGGAGGCGCCTTTTTTTGACTTTCACCAGGAGAGCTACCATGCAAAAAACGACTTCAAGCATCTTGCGCGCCGCGCTGGCCGGAATGTATTTTTTCACGCTGGCCAGCGGCCATGCGCAGATGCCGCCGCAGAACGACGATGCCGGTCCGCGCGCCAGCGACCCGCAGCGCTGGTACGTCAACGACGCCACGCGCCAGGAACAATTGCGCACGCTGCGCAAGGAAATCGGCGCGGCTTACCAGCAAGCCCAGAAGGAATGCAAACAGATGGCGGCGCCGGACCGCGCCGCCTGCCTGAAAGATGCGCGTAATACCTATAAGCAAGATATGTCGAACGCGGAACAATTGCGCAAAGCGGCGCATCCGCAATCCTAGCGCTAATGGAGACGCCAGAGCGGGCTGCGCTTTAGCTTTGTCCGAGTTAGGCGGCATTCTTTTGGTAGGGCGGCAACTCATGCACCACCAATGGCGTGTCTTTGGTGACGAACTCGAGCCAGCCGGCGGCCTGGATCGCGCGCTGGGCGTCCTGGTAGCCCTGGTTCCAGCGCCATTCGATCGAGCCCTTGGAAAAATTGATGTCCTTGGCCGCCATGTGCCAGTCGCGCCCGGCATACGGCAGGCGCACGATGTGCATCACGCTGTCGGAGCCCAGCTCGGCCAGGTTCTTGATGCCCTGCTGGCACTGTAGTTGCGGCGGCAGCAAATCGTACAGCTCACGTAATTCGTGCTGCGTCTTCAAGATCGCGACATAATCCTCGATATGCCGCTTCGAGCGCGAAGCGTAGGTGACGTCTTTTTGCCGCGTCTGCACCTCATCCAGCGTGGTCGGTTCCGGCCCTTCCGAACTCCACAAATCGACCATGAAGACCAGCGTATGCTCGCGCGGTGTATCGTCCAGCACGGTTTCCAGCGGGGTGTTTGAATACAGGCCGCCATCCCAATACAGGTCGCCGTCGATGCGCACGCCGGCGAACCCCGGCGGCAAGGCGCCGCTGGCGCGGATATGGTCGGCCGTGATGCGCCGCTGCTTGCTGTCGAACCGGGTCAGGCTACCGCATTTGACGCGCAGCGCGTTCACTGTCAGGCGCATGGCTTCGGGCGTATTCAGGTAATCGAAATCGACCAGTTCTTCCAGCGTGGCGGCGAGCTCGCTGGTGTCGTAGAAACTGGCTTGCTCCGGCTCGACCGGCAGACCGGCCGGGAACAGGCTGAATAGCCGCGGCCTGAAAAACCCCGGCACACCGCGCAATACCGTGTCCAGCGTCGCCAGCCAGATGTTGGAGCGGCGCTGCTGGTCGGAGACGCGGTTCATGTCGATGCTGTCGCGGTGCGATACGCGGTCCCAGAATTGTTTCAGGCGTTCCAGGCGGAGGTCTCTTCGATTGCCGGCCAGCAGGGCGGCATTGATCGCGCCGATCGACGTGCCGACCACCCAGTCCGGCGCCAGATCATGTTCGTGCAGGGCATGGTAGACGCCGGCCTGGTAGGCGCCGAGTGCGCCGCCGCCCTGCAAGACCAGGACGATGCGCAAGTCGGCGGGATTGAGTCTGTTCAGGATGGTGGTCGCCAAAATTACTCCATTCGGTAAGCCAGGCAGTATCTATTGTACGGGATAGCACAAGCGCTTGCCCGGCATGGCGGACGGCACCCGGACGGTATAAAAAAAAACGCCGCAATGCGGCGTTCTTGCTCGGCGGACGGATCAGCGATCCTGCAAGGCCTTGCCGCGGTGGCGGTACCAGACCGCCGCAAGCGCGGCGGCGAGGCCCAGGCCCAGCACCGGCTTGATCAATTTCCTGCGCGCAATGAAGGAACCCGCCGTGAGCAAAAAAGGCAGTGCCGAGCGCAGGCTGAAGCCGCCCGGCGACAACAAGGCGCCGAAGCGCCCCATGCGGCCGCCGGCAAGGCCGAGCGCATGGTCTACGATGCCGTGCAACAGCGCTTCCGGCCGCATCGCGTAGGCGGCATTGACTTTCGCGTGCTCGATACTGACCCGGTATAACTGGCCTTCGGTCACCAATCGTTGTTTGCGGGCAGCCAGGGCGGCCTTTTTTTCATGGTCCAGCATCAGGTTCTCCGGGGGTCTATAACAGCATGTCGCGGTCGGCTTTCAATTCAGCCATCGTGACCGGCAAGGTCAGCTTGTCTTGCCGCAGCAAGGCGCGCGCATACAGGGCCAGGCCGGTGGCAATGACGACAAAGGCCAGCGTCATGATCAGCAGGATTTTCCAGCCGAGGGCGTCCCAGGCCAGGAAGACCACCAGCACGCTGCCGTAGGCGATGGCGAACAGGCCGGCCACCATCGCCAGCGCGAACACCACCGCCAGTTGCAACAGGTGATTGCGCACTTCCGACAACTCGAGGGAAGCCAACTCGACCCTGGACAAGATCAGTCCGAAAGTATTGCGGGCCACCCCGGCCAGGGAGCTGATCAGGCCGGGGGCCTCTTCCACTGCGGGCTTGTCCATAGATTCCAGCTCCAGCGACGGTGAATTACTTGCGGCCCAGGATGACGCCGACCAGCAAGCCGATGCCGGCGGCGGCGGCGACCGAGCGCCATGGGTTTTCCTTGACATAAGCATCGGTCGAGGCCGCCACTTCCTTGCCCTTGACGATGGCGCTGGCTTGCGCTTCCTGCGCCTTGGCCAGCGCGCTGTCGAGGGCGCGCATGCCGCGGGCGCGGACTTCTTCGGCTTTTTCGCCGGTCAGCGAAGCGGCAGCTGCGAACAGGGCCTGGGCGTCTTTCACCAAAGTTTTCACATCGTTGTTGACGGTACTGATATTGTTTTCAAGCATGATAGCTCCTGTTATCTATTAATAAAGTGAAAACCTTACTGCTTATTGCAGCTGGCGGCAAGGCTTGTTCATGGATGCCAAGCGATCCATCGGCAACGCTTATTCAAGCAGGTCGCGCATATCATCGGCGTGCTCTTCTTCCACAGCCATGATCTTGATCAGCAAATGGCGGGTGGTCGGATCGCTGTCGCCGATCTTTTCTATCATCTGGCGATACGATTCGATCGCCACGCGCTCGGCGATCAAGTTGGCGCGCACCATGCTTTGCACGCTGTCGGACTCATCATACTCGGCATGGCTACGCGCGAGCAATGTTGCCGGATTTAAATCAGGCGAGCCGTTCAGCTGGACGATGCGCTCGGCCAGCCAGTCGGCGTGTTCCTGCTCCTGGTTGGCGTGTTCGAGAAATTCAGCCTTGATCGGGCCATTCTGCAAGCCGCTGACCGTGTAATAGTGGCGCTTGTAGCGCAAGATACAGACCAGCTCGGTAGCCAGCGCGCTATTCAGCATGGCGATGACTTCCTTGCGGTCGCCCTTGTAGCCGTCGGTGACCGGACCGTCTTCCAGGTGGCTGGCGGCGGCGCGGATGGCGGCGGTATCGATCCCGCTCGGGATGACGTTCGAAGTGTCAGACATGATTTCCCCCCTGCAAAAAAGTAAACAACTGGATTAACGACGGGCGGCCGGGATGCCGGCGCCCTCTTCGGATAACACAATCTCGACGCGGCGGTTCATCTGGCGGCCGGAAGCGCTGTCGTTGCCGGCGGCCGGGAACGCATTGCCGTAGCCGTGGGTGGCGATGCGGTCGCGCGAGATGCCCATGTCCGTCAGCGCCTTGCGCACCGAGTCGGCGCGGCGCTGCGACAGTTCCAGGTTATGCGCCGACGAACCGGTGCTGTCGGTATATCCCTCAATTAGCACGGTGCGTTGCGGATTGTTCGCCAGCACATTGCCGAGCTTGTTCGCGGTGCGCATGCCATCCGGCGTCAGCGCCGCCTGGTCGGTGCCGAACAGTACGTCGCCGAGGGTGATCACGATGCCGCGCTCGGTTTTCTGGGCGGACAGGTCGGCCAGCTGGGCTTCCAGCGCGGCGGAGCGGGCCTGGGCGTCGCGGGTGGCGGACTCGGCGTTTTGGGCTTGCATCTGGGCGTTCTGGGCCGCGGCAGTGGCGGCCTCGGCCTGGCTTTGCGCCGCCTGCGCCTGCATTTTCGCCTGGTCGGCTTCCTGGGTGCGCTGTTGCAGGCGGATCTGGTCGCGCTGCTGGCCAGCCTTGGCGACGTCGGCCTCGGCGGCTTTTTGTCTGGCGACTTCCTGGGCCGTGGCGATGCGCTGCTTGGCCAGGTAAGCCAGCTTGTCGACTTGCCCAGGGCTTTCCTTCTTCGCGGCGGCGGCGTTGGCGCGTTCCAGCGCATCGCTGGCTTGCTTCAATTCCAGCGGCGCATAGTTCGCCACGGCCGGGTTGTTTTGCGCCGCCATGTAATCGCCGCGGGTCTGGTCCAGCAGGCTGGTGCTGGTCGGTGCGGAGCTGCAGGCTGCGACAAAGGCGGCCATGGCCAGCATGGCTGGCAGGGTGAGATTTTTTTTCATGATTTTTTTCCTCGAAAGCGGGCGCCGTGAAGTGTCAGGTCGCCGTGTTGTTGATATTATTTATTGTTCTGGTTCCGCCTTGGTATGAGCGCTTTATTGCGCCTGGTTGGCGCGGTTGAGTTCTTCGCGCATGACGCGGATATCTTCATTCAAGGCGTCGGAAGCCTCGGTCGCCTTGGCCGAGTTGGCCTTGCTCTGCGCCAGCTTGGCATCGGCTTGCGCCTGTAGGGCCAAGTCTTGCGCGGTTTTGTAATCCTTGGCGGCCAGCGCCTGGTTAGCCAGCGCCAGCTTGCGCCGCGCCGACGTCATTTCTTCCGGCGCCAGGTCGGCCGCGCCGGCGCCGGCGGCGTTATCCACAGCGTTGCGCGACACGGCGACGTCGGCGGTGGCCGGCGTCTTCATGCTGCTGCAGCCAGTCATCACGAACAGGGCGGCGGCGCCCAGGACCAGCAAACATTGTTGGGTAAAGCGCGCGGTAATTGGTGTTGTCATTATTCTTCTCCGGTAAAGCGGGTTGATCGGGTGTTGCACAGCATGCATAACGTTATAGGCCCATGTCCACCGGGGATCGGTACGCTGACGCACGTAGCGTAACTTGTTACGTTTTTGAATTAATTTCAGCTCCGACAACACATCGGCAAGGCCTCGGCAGA
>DASYLQ010000122.1:0-2530 GCA_036009485.1 Janthinobacterium sp. | reverse complement strand
GAGCTGCTGTACCAGCACGCCTTCGGCGAGACCAGCGTCACGGCCCAGCTCACCGGCGGCGTCAGCCGGGGCGACCTGGTGGTCAGCGGCGGCAACGGCAACGTCGTCAACTTCCGCGCGCCCCTGCTTGCCGTCAATGTGGCGCTGGAACGCGGCCCCTTCATGCTACGCTTTGGCCGGCTGCGCGCCGATTTCGGCAGCAGCAATTTCAGCGCCCTCAACAACCTTACGGCGCAACTGGAAGGCGCCGGCTTCGGTCAGCTGGCACGCGACATGACCATCGTCGGCGGCAAGAAGATCGACTTCACTTCGCTCGGCTTGACGATGGACTGGAATAACATTGTGCTGCAATCGGAATTCGGCCGGCGCCACGCCGCCGAACCGGTCTACGTGCCGGACAACGATGCCTGGTACCTGATGGCCGGCTACCGCATCGGCAGCTTCCTGCCGTACTACGCCCACGCGGCGGTGCGCCAGACCGGCCGCTCGGTCGCGCTGCCGGCCAATTTCCCCACCGGCGGCGCGCTGGCGACGGCGGTCGACTATGGTTTCCTGACCTCGCCCGAACAATACTCGGACCTGGTCGGGGTGCGCTGGAATTTCGCCAAGTCGCGCGCGCTGACTGTGCAGATCGACCGCCTGCGCCCCACCGCCAAGAACGGCGAATTGATCTTCGGACCGGCCGGCGGCCTGCGTGGATCGGTCATCGTTATGGCCGCCGCGCTCGACTTCGTTTTTTAGTCCGCATGAAGCCCTCGTTTCCGCCGCCCATCTCCACCCTGCTGCCGCTGCTGGCCTGGGCCGTGCTGGCGCCGCCGGCGCGGGCCGACACCGCCGTCATCGTCAATCCAAAGAATATGGTCACGCGCATGCACGTCGAGCAGGCGGCCCAGTTCTTCCTAGGTAGATCGACGCTGATGACGCCGATCGACCTGGCTGAAAATTCGCCCTTGCGCAGCGAGTTCTACCGCAAGATCGCCGGCAAGGACCTGGACCAGGTGAAAGCCATCTGGTCGAAAATCGTCTTTACCGGCAAAGGATTCCCGCCCAAGGAATACAATACCAGCGCCGAAGTCAAAAAAGCCATCGCCGCCGATCCGGCCGCCATCGGCTATATCGACAGGGCGGCCGTGGACCACACGGTCAAGGTCATCCTGATCCTGCAGTGATAACGGCGCCTGGCCGCGCCAGTATATGGGGAAAATTTTTTGAATCTGTCGCTGCGCGCGAAATTCCTGCTGTTGAGCGCCCTGGTGCAAGCGTTGGTGGTGGGCCTGCTGATCTGGAACAGCCTGCGCATCATGGACCATGCGGTCAGCCGCAACGCCGACCGCGTCGCCCATGAATACGCGGTCACGCTGAACCTGTCGCTGGGCCCCTACGCCAGCCATGGCCGGCTGCGCGAACTGCACTCCTATCTCGACGAAATGCTGGCCGACCCGGCCGACAGCTTCGTGCGCTACATCGTCATCCTCGACCAGCAGGAACGCCCGCTGATCAGCAGCGGCGCCGTGCCGCCCGGCCTGCCCGGCCTGCTGCGGCGCGACGGCGTGCGCCGCGATCAGGGCTTGAAAACGCTGCTGAGCGGCGAGATGCTGCATGCGCGCGCGCCGATGCTGCTGGCCGATAACCAGGTCGGCTCGCTCAACTTCGGCCTCTCGACCAGCGAACTGGCGCAGGCGCGCAGCGAAGTGCTGAGCCAGGGCAGCCTGATCTCGGCGGCCGGCTTCATCGTCGGCCTGATACTGTTCTATGCCTTCACGCTGGGCATGGGCCGGCGCCTGCGCGCCTTGACGGCGCAATCGCAGCGCCTGGCGCGCGGCGACTACGGCACCCTGCTGCGCGAACAGGGCGGCGACGAGATCGAGATCGTGTCGCGCTCGCTGAATACGATGAGCCTGGCGCTGCGCACCCGCATCGCCCAGCTGGAACAGGCCGAGCAGCGGCTGTCCGAATCCGAGGCGCGCTTCAAGGCCCTGTTCGACCTGGCCCCGGTGCCGCTCGCCGTGACCGACAGCGGCGGCTTGATCGTCGCCGCCAACCTGGCCCTGAAGCGCGCTTTCGGCGACAGCCAGGACGCCCTGCCCGGCAAGAGCTGGAACGAGGCCGGCTTCTGGCGCGATCCGGGCGAGCGCCGGCGCATCCTCGACATGCACCGGCGCGACGGCGCGCTGCAGGGCGAGATCGCCGGCGTGCGCCTGGCCGGCGGCAGCAGCGGCAGCGTCGCGGTGTGGTCGTCCTCGCATTCGCTGGGCGGCGACAAGGCGGCGATCTGGGCCCTGCTCGACCTGACGGCCGAACTCGAAGCCAAGCGCGCGCTGGAAGAATTGAATGCCTCTCTGGAAAGCCGGGTGCGGGAACGCTCGGCCGCGCTGGGCAACGCCAACCATGAACTGAGCGTGACGCTGGAAACGCTGCAGCGCACCCAGCACGATTTGCTGGCGGCCGAGAAAATGGCCTCGCTCGGCTCGCTGGTGGCCGGCATCGCCCACGAATTGAATACGCCGATCGGCAACAGCCTGCTGGCGGC
>DASYLQ010000121.1:0-7682 GCA_036009485.1 Janthinobacterium sp. | reverse complement strand
CCAGCAGCCTGCAAAAGAACGACAGCGTGACCCTGGTTGGCTTCGGCACCTTCACCGTCGGCGAGCGCGCCGCGCGCACCGGACGCAATCCGCGCACCAACGAAGCGATCAAGATCGCGGCTGCCAAGGTCCCGAAATTTAAAGCTGGCAAAGCGCTGAAAGATGCTGTAAACTAACGGACTTTGGTGAGGTGACAATCACCAGAAACTGTCCGGCAGCATGTTTTACGGCGACCGGGCAGGGCAGTCATTGTATTTTTAGGAGCGGTAGTTCAGTTGGTTAGAATACCGGCCTGTCACGTCGGGGGTCGCGGGTTCGAGTCCCGTCCACTCCGCCAGCATTCAAGATCCTCTGTGAATCCAAGATTCACAGAGGATTTTTTGCATGGCCCTTCACTTTTGCCAAAGAATAATTAAGAGGCCATTTAAGGAGCGCTCAAGAATGCCATTAAGGAAAGATGGCCCCTTGCTATAGCGCTAGCCTCACTGTAAAATCCAGTGGTATTGATTTTTGCGGCAGATTTATCGTTCGATTTGGCCGCCAAGTCATTGAATTTAAAGGGGAAGTGGACTGAGATTTTGTCCAATCCATTCCGCCGAAACAGAATCAGGCGAACGAAAGTTCGCCTTTTTTTATATGTGCAAGTCCAACGCAATCCACTAATCCGAATTGGCTGACCATGTTTGAATTTATTCGTACCCATCAACGCCTGATGCAGATTTTCCTGATGTTGCTGATCGTGCCATCCTTCGTCCTGGTCGGCATCAGCGGCTACAATGGTTTCGGCGACGACGCCAACACCGTGGCCAAGGTCGGCGGTCTGCAAATCACCCAGCAGCAGCTGGACGACGCCATGCGTCAGCAGATGGACCGTTACCGCCAGATGCTGGGTGCGCAGTTCGATCAGCGCATGTTCGAGACGCCGGAAGCGAAGCAAAACCTGCTCGATCAGTTGATCGCCGAGCGCGCCGTCGCCAATGAAGTGGCGCACGCCCACCTGAGCGTCAGCGACGCCGCCTTGCAAAGCACGATCGCCGAAAGCCTGGCCCAGGTGCCTGGCATGATTCTGCCGAACGGCAAGCTGGATATCGAGCGTTACAAGGCCCTGCTGGCAGCCCAGGGCATGACGCCGGACATGTACGATGCGCGCCTGCGCCAGGAACTGGCCGAGCAGCAGCTGGCCGGCGCCATCCAGAACACCGCCTTCGTGCCGCGCGCCGTCAGCGCCCACCTGGCCGAGGTCAGCGAGCAGGAGCGCGAAGTGCAGGAATTGATGCTGCCGGTCGCAGACTTCGTGCCGCAAGTCAAAGTCACCGACGCCATGGTCAAGGCCTTCTACGACAAGAACAGCCAGTTCTTCGCCGTGCCGGAACAGACGAAGATTGAATACGTGGTGTTCGACGCCGCCGCCGTGGCCGACCAGGTCAGCGTCAGCGACGCCGAAATCAGCGCGTATTACGCGCAAAACCAGAAGCGCTTCACGGCCGATGAAACGCGCCGCGCCAGCCATATCCTGATCGCCGTGAAAAAAGGCGCCAGCGCCGCCGACAAGGCCGCCGCCAAGGCCAAGGCCGAAGCCGTGCTGGCCGAAGTGCGCAAGGCCCCGGCCGACTTCGCCAAGATCGCCAAGGCGCAATCGCAGGATCCGGCCTCGGCCGAACTCGGCGGCGACCTCGACGTGGTGGAAAAAGGCGCCTTGCCGAAACCGGTGGAAGACGCCGTGTACAGCCTGAAGCAGGGCGAGATCAGTAACGTGGTCGAGTCCGAATTCGGCTACCACATCCTCACCGTGACGGCGCTGAAGCCGGCCGTCCTGAAGCCGCTGGACGAGGTCAAGGGCGATATCGTCGCCGACCTGAAAAAACAAAAATCGGCGAAAAAATATTCCGAACTGGCTGAGCAATTCACCAATACCGTGTACGAGCAATCGGACAGCCTGAAACCGGTCGCCGACAAGCTCAAGCTGAAGATCGAAAGCGCCGACAATGTGACGCGCAATCCATCGCCGGCCGCGGCGGCCGCGCCGTACAACAACGCCAAGTTCCTGAAGGCGATCTTCGCCGACGACGCTTTGAAAAACAAGCGCAACACGGAAGCGGTGGAAGTGGCGCCGAGTACCCTGATCGCCGGCCGCGTGGTCGAGTACAAAGCGGCCAGCAAGCGTCCGCTGGCCGAGGTCGACGCCATGATCCGCCAGCGCGTCACCCAGGAAGAAGCGCTGAAGCTGGCGCAGAAAGCCGGCGCAGCCAAGCTGGCGGCGCTGAAAGCGTCGGGCGATGCGGCCGGTTTCGGCGCCGCCAAGGTGGTGTCGCGCGACAAGGCAGACGGCATCCCGGGCGCGGCGATGGCCGCCGTGATGCGGGCTGACACGAGCAAGCTGCCGGCCTATGTCGGCGTGGACGTGCCGGGTGTCGGCTATGGCGTCTACCGCATCGGCAAGGTGCAGCAGAGCGCCACGCCTGACCTGGCGCGGCGCCAGTCCGAAAAGGACCAGATCGCCAACATCGTCTCGCAGCAGGACATGTTCGCTTACGTCGAAGCGCTGAAGCACAAGGCCAAGGTCAAGCTGCTCAAACCGGTGGCGATGGCCAGCAGCGCCACGCCGGACAGCGATGAAAAATAAGCCGGGATCAGTTTAAGGAGAAGGCCGCAGTCGCGGCCTTTTTTATGCGCGTTATTGCGTGAGCAAGCTGAACAATTCCCTTGCCGCCGCCTGCATCGCCTCGGGCGAAATATCCTCCAGTTCCAGCACTTCGGCCTCGCCATAGTGGATGAAATTGCGGCCTATCGATTTATGGTAAGCCGGGTCGTAATGATCGACCAGCAATTCCTCGACCAGCTCCGCCATCCTTCCTTCATTCGCCAGCGCATGCCAGCGGCCGATCTTTTCGCGGCCATACAGGCTCAGCAGACAATCCAGCTGCGTGTTGAGGATGGCCGGATCCCGCGTAAAGTGCTGATAATCGTCCATCAGCAAACGCACCCGGTTCGGCCGCGACAGCGTCAGCGCGACGCAGGGCGCGGCGCGCATCGCCGCGATCAGCGCGTCGGGCACGCGCAGGTTGCCGACCTTCTTGCTTTCCGATTCGATGAAGACGGTGCGGGCCGGGTCGAACTTGCGCAGCTGCTGCCAGATGGCGCTCTCGAACGCCTTTTGCGAAGGCTGCGGCTGGCTCGGCAAATTCCCCAGCACGGAACCGCGGTGCGCCGCCAGCTGCTCCAGGTCGAGCACCTGGGCGCCGATCGTGTGCAGCGTTTCCAGCAGCCGGCTCTTGCCGCTGCCAGTGGTGCCGCAAATGACTTTCAGCGACACGTCCGGCGCCTCGGCCAGCGCCTGGTTCACATGGTTGCGGTAGGCCTTGTAGCCGCCGTCGAGCTGGTATGCCGGCCAGCCGATCCTGGCCAGGATATGCGCCGTGGCGCCGCTGCGGTTGCCGCCGCGCCAGCAATACACCAGCGGTCGCCAGTGGCGCGGCTTGTCCAGCCATAGGGTCTCGATATGCATGGCGATGTTTTTTGCCACCAGCGCCGCGCCCAGTTTTTTCGCCTCGAAGGCGCCGGTCTGTTTGTACATGGTGCCGACGCGGATGCGCTGCTCGTCGTCCAGCACCGGGCAGTTGATGGCGCCGGGCAGGTGGTCCAGCGCATATTCGCCGGGGCTGCGCACATCGATGATGGCGTCGAAACGCTCCAGTTCGGGCAGGATTTCTTCAAAACTCAGAATTGCGGGATACTTCATCGTGTCTTCAGCAGGGGCAGCAAGTGCGGCCAGATATTGTTCAGGATAGTCGGATGCGCTTCGGCCAGCGGATGCAGGCGGTCGGCCTGGAACAGCTGCGGCTTGTCGGCCACGCCTTCCAGCATGAAGGGCGCCAGGGGGGTCTTCAGTTGCGTCGACAGCTTGGCGTACATGGCGAAAAACTTGTCGGCGTAATCGCGGCCGTAATTCGGCGGTATGCGTATGCCGACCAGCAACACCTGCGCGCCGGCCGCCTTGGCGGCGCCGTCCATCGCGCGCAGGTTGGCTTCGGCGGCGGCCACCGGCAAGCCGCGCAAGCCGTCGTTGGCGCCCAGCTCGATGACCACGATGGCCGGATGGTATTTGGCCAGCAGCGCCGGCAGGCGCGTGCGGCCGCCGCTGGTGGTTTCACCGCTGATGCTGGCGTTGACGATGGTTTCGTCGCCATGCTGCTCCTTCAGGCGCCGCTCCATCAGCGCGACCCAGCCGGTACCGCGGCTCAAGCCGTATTCCGCTGACAGGCTGTCTCCGAGCACGAGCAGGGTTTTTGGTGCAGAATAGGCGCTCGTCGCGGTGCCCAGCAAGGCGGTGGCCAGCAAGATGTGGGCGGCCAGCGCCGCCAGGTTGCGCCGGCGCGAGAACGGGCTGCGCAACAGATTTATCACAATTCCCATTTGTTCAAGTATTCTTTTTAGATGGATCAGCATGCCCGAATTTCCAAAAGCGTCTTCCACGACTTTCCTTCCCAACGATGCGGCCGCGCCGCAGTACGCCGCCGCTTCCCGTGTCGCTGGCGGCAGCGACACGGCGCCGGCGATCCGGGTGACGGGCTTGTCGAAGCGGGTGCCCGACGCCGGCGGCGAGTTGACCATATTGCACAGCGTGGATTTTACAGTGCAACGGGCCGAAACGCTTGCCATTGTCGGCGCCTCCGGTTCCGGCAAGTCGACCCTGCTCGGATTGATGGCCGGCCTGGATACGCCGTCGGGCGGCAGCGTCATTCTCGACGGCACCGATATCTATGGCCTGGATGAAGACGGCCGCGCCGGTTTTCGCAAGGGGAAACTGGGTTTCGTGTTCCAGTCCTTCCAGTTGCTGGCCCATTTGACGGCGCTGGAAAACGTCATGCTGCCGCTGGAATTGCGCGGCGAGGCGAACGCCAGGGACAAGGCCGAGGCCATGCTCGGCCGCGTCAACCTGGGCGCGCGCCTGAAGCATTATCCGAAATACCTGTCGGGAGGGGAGCAGCAGCGGGTCGCGCTGGCGCGCGCCTTCGTCACCGAGCCGCCGCTGCTGTTTGCCGACGAACCCACCGGCAGCCTCGATGCGGCCACCGGCGAGGCGGTGATCCAGCTGATGTTCGAGTTGAACCGCGAACGCGGCTCGACGCTGATCCTGGTGACCCACGACGCCTCGATCGCCGCGCGCTGCGGCCGCACCATCACCATCGCCGCCGGACGCCTGGTTTAAGGTAATTCAGAGAGCGCGTCGACACCTCGGAAAACCGTAGCGAGCGGCGCTAGTTCTGGCCGAGAAGCGGAGCCGTACGCATGTACGGTGAGCATCGCAGGACGGAGGGGGCGCCGAGCCAATCGCGCCGCGCAGTAGGTTTGCCGAGGTGTTATCAGTGCCTTTGGTATTCCACCATACGATTGATCGCGACGCGGATCGCCGGTATCAACTCGCTGGCGGCCAGGCCGATCGGGCCGGTTCCGTCGCTCACCAGTACGTCGGCGGCCATGCCGTGCAGCCAGACTCCCGCCAGCGCCGCTTCCCATTCCGGCCAGCCTTGCGCCAGCAGGCTGCCGCACACGCCCGACAGCACATCGCCGGTGCCGGCCGTGGCCAGCGCCGGGTTGCCGGTGGTGTTGATGACGACATTGCCGTCGGCTGCCGCGATGACCGTGCCGGATCCCTTCAGCACCACCGTCACGCGCAACTGCGCCGCCAACTGCCGCGCCGCCGCCAGCCGGTCCGCCTGCACCTCGCCTATCGAGGTGCCGAGCAGGCGCGCCGCCTCCAGCGGATGCGGCGTCAGCAAGGTGATCTTGCCGCGCTGCGCCAGCGCCGCCTGCAGCTCGGGATCGGCCGCCGCCAGGTTCAGCGCGTCGGCGTCCAGCAGCAGCGGGCTGTCGCTGTCGATGGCGCGCAGCAGCAGCTCGCGCGCCTTTTGCGTAGTGCCGAGGCCGGGGCCGGCGACCAGCGCGGCCAGGTTGAAATCCAGGTCGGCGGCCAGGCGGCACATCAGCTCCGGCTGGCCGCTGTCGTAGGCCGGCGCCTGCTCCGGAAAGGCGATGTAGACCCGTCCGGCGCCGCAATGCAGGGCGGTGCGGGCGGCCAGGATGGGCGCCCCGGTCATGCCGTGGGCGCCGCCGATCACCGTCACGCTGCCGTAACTGCCCTTGTGCGAATTCTGCCTGCGCGCGCCCAGGTGGCGGGCGAAGTAGCGGACATCGTTCAGGTGCGCCTGCGCCGGGCTGAAATGTCCGGCGTCGATATCCAGGCTGGAAACCTGCACGGTGCCGGCGTAGTCGCGGCCGTCGCAGGTGTGCAGGCCGGGCTTGTCGCCGATGAAGGTGACGGTGTGCGTGGCGCGCACTGCGACGCCGTCCGGCCCGACCACGGCGCCGGTGTCGGCATCCAGTCCGCTCGGCACGTCCAGCGCCAGGATGCGGCAATCGAGCTGGTTGACCAGCTCGACCGCTTCGCGCGCGACGCCGGCTAGCGGGCGTTTCAGGCCGATGCCGAACAGGCCGTCGATCACCAGGCTCCAGTAGGCCGACGGGATGGCGCTTGCCGCCGAATCGACGAACACGGCGTCGCTGCCGCGCGCCCGCTCCAGCGCCTGCCGGCGTTCCGCCGACGGCGCGCCGGCGTCGGCCAGCAGCCAGACCGAGACCTGAATGCCGGCGTGGGCCAGATGGGCCGCCGTTTCCAGCGCGTCGCCGCCGTTGTTGCCGGGTCCAGCCAGTACCAGTACCTTGGCGCTGGACGGCGAAAACGGCAGCAAGTCCAGCGCGGCGTTGGCGCCCGCCTGGCCGGCGCGCTGCATCAGGGCGCCAGGCGGCAGTTGCGGCGCGGCGGACTGCTCGGTCGCGCGGATCTCGGCAACGGAATAAAGTGGGTTCATGGCGACCGCACGATGTGGCAAAACGCCAAGTATGTCATACCTGACGCCAAAACGGCTGCCGGCCACCAAGCGCGCAGGCCGACTACAATAGGCCTTTTTTTAAACTTGGCGGGGCAGGCAATGGATTGGCAATTCTGGGTCGATAGAGGCGGTACATTTACGGACATCGTGGCGCGCCGGCCGGACGGTCGCCTGGTGACCCACAAGCTGCTGTCGGAAAATCCCGAGCAATACCGCGACGCCGCCATCGCCGGCATCCGCCGCCTGATGGGCGTGGCCGCCGGCGCCGCCATCCCGGTGGCGCAGATCGAAGCGGTCAAGATGGGCACCACCGTCGCCACCAACGCGCTGCTCGAGCGCAAGGGCGAAGCGACCGCGCTGGCCATCACGCGCGGCTTCCGCGACGCGCTGCGCATTGCCTACCAGAACCGGCCGCGCCTGTTCGACCGGCATATCGTGCTGCCGGAGCTGCTGTACAAGCACGTCATCGAAATCGATGAACGCCTGGGCGCGCACGGCGAGGTGGTGCGCGAACTGGACGCCGATGGCGCCCGCGCCGCGCTGGCAGCCGCTTACGCCCAGGGCTTGCGCTCGCTGGCGATCGTCTTCATGCACGGCTACCGGTTCAGCGCACACGAAGCGGCCACCGCGCGCATCGCCCGCGAGGTCGGCTTCATGCTCCGTGTAGCGGTAGCCATGCATGAAGACGATGGCCAGCGCGCGCAGGCCGCGATCGTACATCGCCTCCAATGCGGCGCGTGCGGCCGCTTCGTCGAGGGGCGTCACCACATCGCCGTGGGCGCCAATGCGTTC
>DASYLQ010000120.1:0-2243 GCA_036009485.1 Janthinobacterium sp. | reverse complement strand
GTGCTAATATACGAAGCATCCAACGGCAAAAATTCCTACGCGCAACATACACCCTAGGCTTCCGCGTCTGTCTTGAGCAAGATGCAACAGGTAACATTAAGTAACAATCCGTGTCCCTGCGTATAGCGCATGGCACATTGGAACGAAGCAATACACATTGAGCGAGGAAATAACATGACTATGATGTCCGCACCGTCCGCATTGGTTCCGACCAGCAATAGTGCGCTGGGCCTCGGTTTTACTGGCAACCTGGGCAACCTCGATGCCTATATCTCGGCCGTCAATCGCCTGCCAATGCTGTCGCATGAAGAAGAGATTTCGCTGGCCACGCGCCTGCGTTCGAACAATGATCTGGCCGCCGCGCAAGAGCTGGTGCTGTCGCACCTGCGCCTGGTGGTGTCGATCGCCCGCGGCTACCTCGGTTACGGCTTGCCGCACGCCGACCTGATCCAGGAAGGCAATATCGGCTTGATGAAAGCCGTCAAGCGTTTCGATCCGGACCAGGGCGTGCGCCTGGTGTCGTACGCGATGCACTGGATCAAGGCCGAAATGCATGAATACATCTTGAAAAACTGGCGCCTGGTGAAAGTGGCGACGACGAAGGCGCAGCGCAAACTATTCTTCAACCTGCGCAGCCACAAGCAGGGCCTGGATGCGATGACGCCGACGCAGATCGATGCGCTGGCCAAGTTGCTAGACGTCAAGCGCGAAGAAGTGATCGAGATGGAAACGCGCTTGAGCGGCCGCGACATCGCGCTGGAAGCGCCGACCGACGATGAAGACGACAAGTTTTCGCCGATCGCCTATCTGTCGTCGGAGCAAAGCGAACCGACCAAGGTGCTGGAAGCGGAACAAGTAACGCGCCTGCAATCGGAAGGGCTGGAAACGGCGCTGGGCAAGCTGGACGCCCGTTCGCGCCGCATCGTCGAAGCGCGCTGGCTGGCCAACGACGACGGTTCCGGCGCCACGCTGCACACGCTGGCCGACGAGTTCGGCGTATCGGCCGAGCGCATCCGCCAGATCGAATCGGCGGCCCTGAAAAAAATGAAGGGCGCCCTGGCGGCCTATATTTAGCTCCTGCCGCAATCTTAAAAAAAAGGCGCCGCGGCGCCTTTTTCATTTGCCGACCGCTGCCGATTCAGGCAGCCAGCCCCTTGGCCAGCAGCTCGGCCACCACGGCGTTCAATTCCAGGCCGCGTTCTTTCGCCAGCGCCTGCAACTGCTGCACCAGGTCGCCGTTCAGCTTGACCGCAAACGGCACCAGGCCGGCCGCCTGGTCGAGCTTGCGCTGTTCGCGCCGGTCGATCACCGGCGCCTCGCCCTGTCCAAATGCGGCCGCGCCCGGCGCCGCCATTTTACCCATGAGCTTTTTGGCGTCGCTTTTCGCCATTCCCGTCTTTTTCACTGTGTGCTTTCCAGTCGATTCAAAGTCGCCATTCTACGCAGTATCGGCGACCCCATCGCTTTCTCCGCCATGCCGCGCTGCCGGGCGCTCCCAAAATGGCAAGTTTGATACTATTTTTGCAGTCCCGGCTCATCCGTTTGCCGGACGCTATGAAAGGATAAGCATGAAGCCTGCCCTCTTGCGCCAATTCTTGAATGTCGCCGTCGTGCTGGGCCTGATCCTGGGCATCCTCGCCGCCTGCACCGGAGAGCGCAGCCAGGCCGGGAACAAAGCGGTCGCACCGCCCGCCCGCACCAGCGCCGAATACGTCCTGTCCGTCGGCCAAAGTGTTGCAATTGCACCATCATTTACCTTGAAACTCGACAGAGTTAATGACAGCCGCTGCAAAACCGGTGCAGTATGTGTGTGGGCTGGTTACCTCAGCTTCAGCTTCACGCTGGATAGCCCGAATGGGCCATCGTCCTTTGTCTTGTCCGATTCCATGCCGGGCGCCAGCAAATCGGCGACCCTGCAAGGGCTGCGTTTTACGCTGGTCTCGGTGCAGCCCGACACGCCGCCGGCGCTAGACCAGCCGGCGCCCACTTACCGCGTGACCCTGAAGGTCGCCATTATTTGAACCCGCCGCGCATTCATGACACCGATTCCCCGCAGCATCGCTAAAAAAACCCTCGCCGCCACTCTCGCTTTTTCCCTCATCCTCGGCACTCCAGCCGGCTACGCCAAGACCCCGGTCGCCACCGGCACCGGCGGCGCCGTGGCGACCGTCAGCGAACCGGCCTCGAAAGCCGCGCTGGCCATCCTGAACCAGGGCGGCAACGCCATCGACGCCGCCGTCGCC
>DASYLQ010000119.1:0-3243 GCA_036009485.1 Janthinobacterium sp. | reverse complement strand
GCTCTTCACCCAGCAGCAGACGACGCTGCAGGCGGCGCAGAAATCGTTCACGCAGATTTCCGGCCTGTCGCTGTTCAATTACATACAATAAGATAGCCCAGCTCAGGGCGGCGGCCTGGGCCAGGGCTTGAGCGAGGCCGGCGGCGCCGGCGGCGGATTTTTCGCCGCCCAGCTGCGCGCCAGCGAACGGCTGGCTTCGATGCCCTGCATGAACAGATTATCCAGCGGTCCGGTCAGGTAGGGCAGGGTGGCGGCGATGACGATGAAGCCGGCGGTGAGCGTGATCGGAAAGCCGATGCCGAACAGGTTCAGCGACGGCGCGGCGCGGGTCAGGATGCCCAGCGCGATATTCGTCAGCAGCAGGGCGGCGACGATGGGTAGCGACAATTGCAAGCCTGAACTGAACACCTTCACGCCCCATTCGGCCAGCTGGCGGAAGCCGGCGCCGTTCAGTGGCGTGGCCGAGATCGGCAAGGTGGTGAAGCTTTCCGCCAGCGCCGACAGCAAGACCAGGTGGGCGTTGCTGGCGAGGAAAAGCAGCGTGCCCAGCGCGGCCATGAACTGGCTCACCGCCGACGAGCGTCCTTGCGACGCGGGATCGAAAAAGGAGGCGAAGCCGAGGCCCATGGTCAGGCTGCTGATCTCGCCGGCGAATTCGACGGCGCCGAAGACGATGCGGATCGCAAAACCCATGCCTACGCCGATCAGCAATTCCTGCAGCACCACCATCAGCCCGCCCAGCGACATCGGGTCGGCCGCCTGCGCCGCCGGCACGGCGGGGCCGATCAGGATGGCCAGGAAGACGCCGAGGCCGACTTTCGAGGTGATCGGGAAACTGGCGTTGCCGAGGATGGGCGCGGCGGTGATCAGGCCGAGGATGCGCGTGAGCGGCCACAGCAGGGCGGCCACCCAGGTATTCAGTTCGGCGCTGGAGAAAGTCAACATCGGGTCAATATCGGGTCAACATCGGCGCGGCATGCTAGCCGACCATGCCGGCGATGCCGCCGAAGATTTCGCGCATGTAGTCGAGCATGATCGACAGCATCCATGGCCCGGCCACCACCAGTGCGACGAAGACGCCCACCAGTTTGGGAATGAAGGACAGGGTCGATTCATTGATCTGGGTGGCGGCCTGGAAGATACTGACGATCAAGCCGATGACCAGCGCCACCAGCAGCATCGGCGCGGCGATCATCAGGGTGATCTCCAGCGCATGGCGGCCCATGCTCATGACGCTTTCAGGAGTCATCGCCGGCCTGCCTCAATAAAAGCTCTGGGACAGCGAGCCGAGCAGCAATTGCCAGCCATCGACCAGGACGAACAGCATCAGCTTGAACGGCAGCGAAATCACCGAGGGCGACATCATCATCATGCCCATCGACATCAGCACGCTGGCGACCACCATGTCGATGATCAGGAAGGGAATGAAGATGGCGAAGCCGATCTGGAACGAAGTCTTCAATTCGCTGGTGACGAAGGCCGGGATCAGGATGCGCATCGAGACATCGTCCGGTCCCTGCAGCGCCGGCGAACGCGACATCTTGACGTACAGGGCCAGGTCGGCCTGGCGCGTCTGCTTCAGCATGAAAGCCTTCAGCGGCGCGGCGCCGCGGTCCATCGCCTCGGTCATCGTGATCTTGTTGTCCTGGAAGGGCAGGTAGGCGTCGGTATAGATCTTGTCGAATACGGGGCCCATGACGAACAGGGTCAGGAACAAGGCCAGCCCGACCATCACCTGGTTCGGCGGCGCGGTCGTGGTGCCGAGCGCCTGGCGCAGCAGCGACAGGACGATGATGATGCGTGTAAAACCGGTCATCATCAGCAGCGCGGCCGGCAAAAAGGACAGCGACGTCATCAGCAACATCGCCTGGATCGGCAGCGTGTAATTCGTGCCGCCGCCCGGCGCCGGCGTGCTGGAGAAGGCCGGTATGCCCGGCTCGGCCGCCGCCCACAGCGGCAGGGCCAGCATGGCGACGGCCAGCAGGCATTTCAGCGGGCCGGCCAGACCCTGGCGCTTATTTCCCATTCCGCTTTTCTATCGTTTGTTTGAGCCACTCGGAAAAATTGGTCGCGGCCAGGCCGTTTTGCGGCGCCAGCAAGCCGGGCGGCAAGATTTCCTGGCGCGGCAAGGTGGCCAGCGCATTCAGCCGGCCCGGCGAGGCGCCGACGACGATCCACTGGTCCGCCACTTCGACCACGACGATGCGTTCGCGTCCGCCCAGGCTGAGCGTGCCGACCAGGCGCAGCGCGGCGTTGCCGCCGATATTGCGTGGGCCATAGCGTTTCAGGAACCAGGCCAGGGCGGCCAGCAGGGCCAGCACGAAGACCAGGCCGAGCACGGTTTGCAGCAAGCTGCCGGTCGAACTGGCGCCGGATTCTCCCGCCAGGCGCATCGGTGCGGCCGGCATGCCTGCCGGCGCGGCCGTCCCGCTTGTCGCCGCGGACGTGCCGATAGCGCCCTTGTCGGCCGTTGCAGCAGAGGCCGCTGCCAGGGCGGAAGCGGGCGGGATCGAAGCGGAGGGGATCGAGGCAGGCAGCGGCGCCGCGGCGTGGGCGAAACAGCAAGCCGCGGCGAGGGATAAAAACAGACCAGGTTTCATTTATTCAGTTTTCGGATGCGTTCGGACGGTGTGATGATGTCGGTCAGGCGGATGCCGAACTTGTCGTTCACCACCACCACTTCGCCCTGGGCGATCAGGCAGCCGTTGACCAGGACGTCCATCGGCTCGCCGGCCAGGCCGTCGAGTTCCACCACCGAACCTTGCGCCAGTTGCAAGAGATTTTTGATGGCGATCTTGGTCCGGCCCAGCTCGACCGTCAACTGCACCGGGATATCCAGGATGAAATCGATATCGTTATGCGTCTCGGTTTTCGACGGCTGTTTCGAAAAATCCTTGAACACGGCGGCGCTGGCGGCGCTGGCCGCCTGGTTTTGCAAGGCTTCGGCTTCCGCCTTGGCTTGCTCGGCGATGGCGGCGCCCCAATCGTCTTCCGCGCTTTGATCGTCTTGATTGTCAGACATGTTTCTCTCCTGTGGTTCGGGCGCCGGCGGCGGCTGCGCCGCGTTGCAGCGCCGGCTGTATCCTGGGATGGACCCTGCTACTTGCTGTTATCGGCATTGGCGAGCAGTTTCTCCACCTTTAATGCATATTGTCCGTTCAGAACGCCATAAGTGCAATCCATCACCGGCACGCCGTCGACGGTGGCGGCGATCAGTTCCGGAATGGCGAGGGGGATGATGTC
>DASYLQ010000118.1:0-6002 GCA_036009485.1 Janthinobacterium sp. | reverse complement strand
ATTGAATTTTGCATTCAAAATCCTCTTGCCTGCAGATAAAATAGTTTCCATATTTTAACATCACAAATCGTCGCGCGCCAGCGCCAGCACGTCCAGGAAGGCGATAGCCCAGTATAGCGCCTTCTTTCGCGACAAGGATTTTCTTGCCGAAAAAAAACAGCCTAAGCCCCTGCACTGCACAATAAGATTTACTTTACTCTTCAAGCAGGCGCTGCTAAAGTGAATTGCATTCAAAATTCAAAATTAACTTTTCGGAGGCGTTCATGTTGAAGCTTGATTTCCATCCTGCCGGTCGGCACTTCCTGCAAATTCCCGGTCCTAGCCCGGTTCCCGACCGCATCCTGCGGGCCATGAGTTATCCGACCATCGACCACCGCGGCCCCGAGTTCGCCGCCCTCGGTTTGCAGGTATTGGCCGGCATCAAGAAAATTTTCAAGACCGAGCAGCCAGTCGTCATCTATCCCGCCTCCGGCACCGGCGCCTGGGAAGCGGCGCTGACCAACACCCTGAGCCCCGGCGATACCGTGCTGATGTATGAAACCGGCCACTTCGCCACGCTGTGGAAAAAAATGGCTGAAGCGCTCGGCCTGAAGCCGGAATTCCTCGGCTTGCCCGGCATCGAAGGCTGGCGCCAGGGCGTCCAGGCGAGCAAGATCGAAGAGCGCCTGCGTCAGGACAGCGGCCACCTGATCAAGGCGGTCTGCGTGGTGCACAATGAAACCTCGACCGGCGTCACGTCCGACATCGCCGCCGTGCGCAAGGCGATCGACGCCGCCGGCCATCCGGCCTTGCTGCTGGTCGATACCATTTCCGGCCTGGCTTCGGCCGATTACCGCCATGACGAGTGGGGCGTCGACGTCACCGTATCCGGCTCGCAAAAAGGCTTGATGCTGCCGCCGGGCATCAGCTTCAACGCCGTGTCGCAAAAGGCCATCGCCGCCAGCAAGAGCGCCAAGCTGCCGCGCGCCTTCTGGGGCTGGGATGAAATCATCGAAATGAACAAGGCCGGCTACTGGCCTTACACGCCCAGCACCAACCTGCTGTACGGTTTGAACGAGGCGCTCGACATGATCCTCGGCGAAGGCCTGGACAATGTCTTCGCCCGCCATGAGCGCCTGGCGGCGGCTTGCCGCACGGCCGTCAGCGCCTGGGGCCTGGAAATCCAGTGCGCCGATCCATCCGTGTATTCGCCGGTGCTGACCGGGGTGATGGTGCCGTCCGGCTTCGACGCCGACGCCATCCGCAAGATTATCTATGAAAATTTCGACATGTCGCTCGGCACCGGCCTGGGGAAAATGAAGGGACGCATGTTCCGCATCGGCCACCTGGGCGAAGCCAATGACCTGACCTTGATGGCGACGCTGTCCGGCTGCGAAATGGGCTTGAAACTGGCGGGCGTGCCGCTGGCCGGCAGCGGCGTGGTGGCGGCGATGGCGCACCTGACGTCGAAGTTGCGCCAGCCGATATTGAAGGCGGCCTGAGTCCGGACTCCGCATCCTGCCGGCACGCCGGCATTTCATGACCATTGGTGAAACAAAAGATAGTCAAACAGCACAGCGGGTAGGGCGCCGGTATCGCAAGATGCCGGCGCCACACCGGCTCAGGACCATTCCGCAGAGAATCCGGCAGAAGCAGGTGCAGACACTTGCCGCGTGCTGACTTTATATTGGAGACATGAAATGAAGCACCTACGTTTGCGCGCGACGACTGTCGTGTTATTCATGCTGTGCCTGATGTATTTCATTACTTACCTGGACCGTGTCAACGTCAGCACCGCCGCTTCCGGCTTCGGCAAGGAATTCAACCTGTCGAAGACCCAGATCGGCCTGGTCTTTTCGGCCTTCGCCTATCCCTACCTGGTATTCCAGATCATCGGCGGCTGGGTCAGCGACCGCTTCGGCGCCCGCCGCACGCTGATCTATTGCGGCATCTTGTGGGGCATCGCCACCATCCTCACCGGTTTCGCCGGCGGCCTGACCTCGCTGCTGCTGGCGCGCCTGCTGCTGGGCCTGGGCGAGGGCGCCACGTTTCCGGCCGCCACCTCGGCGATGGGACGCTGGGTCGCGCGCGAAAAGCGCGGCTTCGCCCAGGGCATCACGCATGCGTTCTCGCGCATCGGCAATGCGCTGGCGCCGACGGCGGTGGTGATGGTCATGGCCGTCTCCGGCTGGCGCGAATCGTTTTATATCTGCGGCGTCTTCAGCCTGGTGTGGGTGGTCGTCTGGGCGCTGGTGTTTACCGAAGACCCGGCCAAACATCCGCGCGTGACGCCGGCGGAGCTGGCGTCCTTGCCGCCGCCGAAAAAGAAGTATCCGAAAGTGCCCTGGATGCCGCTGTTCAAGCGCATGTTCCCGGTGACGATAGTGTATTTCTGCTATGGCTGGACCTTGTGGCTGTTCCTCAGCTGGATCCCGCAATACTTCCTGCACAGCTATGACCTCGACATCAAGAAATCCGCGCTGTTCGCTTCCAGCGTCTTCTTCGCCGGCGTGATCGGCGATACGCTGGGCGGCATCATCAGCGACCGCATCCTGATCAAGACGGGCAGCCTGAAACGCGCGCGCAGCCAGATGGTGTCGTTATGCATGGCGCTGACGCTGCTGTCGCTGATCCCGCTGATGTTTACGCATAATGTGTATGTGTCCATCCTCAGCCTCGGCTTCGGCTTCTTTTTCGCCGAGATGACGATCGGCCCGATGTGGGCGATCCCGATGGATATTTCGCCCGAATACTGCGGCACCGCGAGCGGCATGATGAACACTGGCTCGGCGCTAGCGGCGATCATTTCGCCGGTGCTGTCGGGCTACCTGATCGACCGCTTCGGCAACTGGGAATTGCCTTTTGTGGGCAGCATGCTGTTGATGGGCCTGGGCGTTTTCCTGGCTTTCCGCATGCAGCCGGAGTCGAAATTCGAACTGGCGCCTTCGGTGGAAGGGCTGGCGCCTTTGGAAGCCGTATAGGCGGGGACGCGGGAGTTTCGGATGTCGTTCAAACCCATCTACCTGGCGACCTCGCCGGCCGCGCAGGCGCGCGCACAGCATCCGCTGGCCATCCAGCTGCGCCGCGAAATGAAGGGCGAGGTGTATTTCAGCCAGGCCGATCGCGGCCGCTACGCCACCGACGCGTCGATCTACCAGATCATGCCGCTCGGGGTGGTGGCGCCGCGCGACCAGCACGACCTGGCGGTGGCGCTGCAGATCGCGCGCCAGCGCAATATCCCGGTGCTGGCGCGCGGCGCCGGCACCAGCCAGTGCGGCCAGACCGTGGCCGAGGCGCTGGTCATCGACACCAGCAAATGGCTCAACAACGTCATCGAGTTCGACGCCCAGGCGCGCACCGTGACGGTGGAGCCGGGCCTGGTGCTGGACCACTTGAACGCCTGGCTCAAGCCGCACGGCCTGTGGTTCCCGGTCGACGTCTCCACCGCGGCCCAGTGCACCCTGGGCGGCATGGCCGGGAATAACTCCTGCGGCTCGCGCTCCATCGAATACGGCAATATGGTGCATAACGTGCTGGCCATCGACGCCATCCTCGCCGACGGCACGCAAGGGCGATTTGGCCGCCTCGACGGCATGCCGGAAAACGGCCGCGTCGGCGCCATCGTGCGCGGCCTGCGCAGCATCGCGCAGCGCGAACGGGGCGAGATCCGCGAACGCGTGCCGAAGGTGCTGCGGCGGGTCGGCGGCTACAACATCGACCTGTTCGATTGCCAGAACCCGCGCGCCTACAGCGACGACGGCATGGCCAACCTGGCGCATATCCTGGTCGGCTCGGAAGGCACGCTGGCGTGCACGCGGCAACTGACGCTGCGCCTGTCGCCGCTGCCGCAGCACAAGGTGCTGGGCGTGGTGAATTTCCCGACCTTTTACCAAGCCATGGACCTGACCCGGCATATCGTCGGGCTGGGACCGACCGCGGTCGAACTGGTGGACCGCACCATGATCGACCTGTCGATGAACAATCCGGCCTTCCGCCCGGTGATCGAAAAGGCCCTGACGGGGCAGCCGCAGGCGATCCTGCTGGTCGAATTCGCCGGCGACGCCGCCGCCGCGCTGCTGCGCCAGCTGGACCGGCTGGATGAATTGATGGCCGACCTGGGCTTGCCCGGCGCGGTGGTGAAGATGAGCGGCGCGGCCGAGCAGAAAGCCTTGTGGGAAGTGCGCAAGGCCGGGCTGAACATCATGATGAGCATGAAGGGCGACGGCAAGCCGGTCTCCTTCATCGAGGATTGCGCGGTGCCGCTGGAGCACCTGGCGGAATACACCAGCCAGTTGAGCGAGGTATTCCACGAACACGGCACCGAAGGCACCTGGTATGCCCACGCCAGCGTCGGCACGCTGCACGTGCGGCCCATCCTCGACATGCGCCGCAACGGCGGCGCCGACATGCGCGCGATCGCCGAGGCGGCCGCGGTCCTGGTGCGCAAATACAAGGGCGCGTATTCGGGCGAGCACGGCGACGGCTTGTGCCGCGGCGAATGGGTGGCCTGGCAGTATGGCCCGGCCATCAATGCCGCCTTCGGCGAGATCAAGGACTTGTTCGATCCAGAGAATCGCTTCAACCCGGACAAGATGGTGCGTCCGCCAAAGATGGACGACCAGCGCAATTTTCGCTTCGCACCCGGCTACCGCGAACTGCCGCACGTACCGCTGCTGGACTGGTCGGCCTGGAATGTGCTGCGCCATCCGCTCACCGGCGAAGAGACGGCGCCCGGCAGCGGCGGCGACCGGAGCGGCGGCCTGGCCAAGCTGGTCGAGATGTGCAACAACAATGGCCATTGCCGCAAGTTCGACGCCGGCACCATGTGCCCCAGTTACCGCATCAGCAAGGACGAGCAACACGTCACGCGCGGCCGCGCCAACACGCTGCGCCTGGCCTTGTCCGGCCAGTTGGGCGACGCCGGCCTGGCCAGCGTCGAGGTGAAGGAAGTGCTCGACCTGTGCGTCTCCTGCAAGGGCTGCAAGCGCGATTGCCCGACCGGCATCGACATGGCCAGGATCAAGATCGAGGCGCGCGCGGCCTGGGCCGGCAAGCATGGCAGCAGCCTGCGCGAGCGCATGGTGGCTTACCTGCCGCGCTATGCGCCGTACGCCAGCCGCCTGGGCGGCCTGATCGCGCTGGCCGACCGGGCGTCGTCGCTGTCCGGCTGGATCAAGCGGCGCATCGGCCTGGCGCCGCAGCGCGCCTTCCCCCGGTTTCAGAATGCGTTTCTGGCGCATGGCGCCGGCGCGGTCGGGAACGCCGCGCCGGCGCCGAAGGGCGAAGTGCTGTTGTTCGTCGACACCTTCAACAATTACATGGAACCGGAAAACGCCAGGGCCGCGCAGGCGGTGCTGGAAGCGGCCGGCTACCGGGTGCACCTGAATGCCGTGGCCGGCCAGCGGCCGCTGTGCTGCGGCCGCACTTTCCTGTCGGCCGGCCTGGTCGATGAAGCCAAGGCCGAGGCGCGGCGCACGCTCGATGCGCTGCTGCCCTTCGTGCGCCGCGGCGTGGCGGTGGTCGGGCTGGAACCTTCCTGCCTGCTGTCGCTGCGCGACGAATTCCTCGGCTACGGCTATGGCGAGGAAGCGCGCCAGCTGGCCGAAGGGGCTTATCTGTTCGAGGAATTCCTGGTCAGGGAAAAAAAGGCCGGCCGCCTGACGCTGGACCTGCAGCCGCTGGCGGGGAAAAAAATCCTGGTGCACGGCCATTGCCATCAAAAGGCCTTCGACGCCTTCCATCCGGTGCAGGCGGTGCTGGCATGGATACCGCAGGCCGAGCTGGCCATCGTCGAATCCTCCTGCTGCGGCATGGCCGGCAGTTTCGGCTATGAGGCCGAGCATTACCAGGCTTCGCTGGCGATGGCGGAACTGGCTTTGCTGCCGGCCGTGCGCCAGGCCGGCGCCGACAGTATCGTGGTGGCCGACGGCAGCAGCTGCCGCCACCAGATCCACGACGGCGCCGGGCGCGAGGCGCTGCACGTGGCGCGCGTGCTGGCCCTGGCCCTGCCTGGGGCTTGAACA
>DASYLQ010000117.1:0-2478 GCA_036009485.1 Janthinobacterium sp. | reverse complement strand
TGACGGCGGCCATGCTCAGGTAGAGCAGATAGGCGACGGCGGCGTCGGAAAAGCCGGCCACGTCGCTCAGCCATTTTCCGATCCACAAGCCCTGGATGCCGAAGAAGATGGTGTGCGGGATCAGGATCAGCGAAATGGTTTCGCGAAAGGCGCGGTCGCGGTAGACCGCCAGCAGCGCGGCGATGGTGGGCGCCTTGCGCGCAGGTGCGGCGCCGGCGGCGCGCGGCGCCAGCAGCCAGATCAGCAAGCCGATGGCGGCGCAGGCGGCGGCCAGCCAGACGAACAGGCCGCGCCAGTCGGTCAGGTGCAAGGCGACGCGGATGGGAATGGTGGCCGAAGCCGCACCCAGGCCGCCCACCGCGATCAGGTAGCCGTGCACCGAAGGCAGCTTGCGCGGCGAAATCCAGGTGGAGACCGCCTTCACCGCCGACATGAAGCAGCCGCCCAGCCCCAGGCCCATGACGGCGCGGGCCAGCACCAGGTCGCCAAAGCTGCGGCCCTGGCCGAACAGCAGCACGCCCAACGCCGCCACCCCCATCAGCAGCAATTGCACCCGGCGGGGGCCGTAGCGGTCGAGCGCGATGCCGACCGGCAGTTGCACCAGCGCGAAAGAAAAAAAGAAGGCGCTGGTCAGCAAACCCATTTGCGCCGGCGTCAGCGGCACCGAGGCAAGCAAGCTCGGCATTAACACGGCATTGATCCCGCGCAGCAGGCTGGAGAGGTAATGTCCCAGCGCGAAAGGCAGGAACACCAGGAAAAAGACCGCCGGCCCGGATAATGCGGCCGGCTGGCTGGTCTGGCTGGCATCGGCCATCATATTCCCCTGCTATCGGTGAGGGCGCCGCAGCGGCGGCTTGCCGTTGCGGCTGTTTTGACGAGGCATGGCGGCCGTCGCCGCCACCGGCTTGCCGTCCGGCCTCAGGCGGCGCTGCCGCTGCTGCTGCCAGCGCAGGATGTGCCATGGTCGCCGCCGCCGCGGGCCGAACTCAGGGGAATCACCTTGCGCGGCGCACTATCGTCGCTCTCGAAGAAAAACCGCTCCTTGCCGAAAGCCGGTTTCAAATCGTCCAGCCAGGTCGCCTCCGCATCGAACTTGGCGTAAAAAGGCTTGCGCACCCAATCCGGATTGCGCGCCTGCAAAAACTGCAGGGCGAAGACTTTTTCGCCGCCAATGGTGACGATGCCGTCGATCACCACCTTGCCCGGAAACGCACTCATCGACGGCCCGCGCACCGTGCGCGACAGACCGGACACCAATTGATAGGCGGCCTGGAAAATTTCATGCGCCTTGGCCAGCGGCAACTGGAAATAATGCCGCGGTCCGGTGTCGCGCTCGACGAACATGTAATACGGAATCGCACCCAGGCGCACGCCGGTCTGCCACAGCTCGGCCCAGCTTTTCGGATCTTCGTTGATGTGACGGATCAGCGGCCCCTGCATGCGCAGGGTGGCGCCGGAGGAAATGATGCGCTTGACGGCTTTTTGCGCGATTTCCTGGCGCAATTCGACGGCATGGCTGTAATGCCCCATGATCGCCATGTTCTTGCCGGCATTTACGACCCGCTCGAACAGGCGCAGCAAGTCGTCGGCGTCGCGGTCGGTGACGAAACGCTGCGGCCAATACGCGACCGACTTGGTGCCGATGCGGATGTTTTGGATATGCTCGAGGCCAGGCCCGAGCAGCGGCTCGATATATTCGGCCAGCGAACGGGTATTCATGATCATCGGATCGCCGCCGGTGATCAGCACGTCCGTCACCTCGGGATGCAGCTTCAGGTAAGACACCAGTTCATGCGATTCCCTGGCGTCGAACTTCATGTCTTCCATGCCGACGAATTGCGGCCAGCGGAAACAAAACGTGCAATATGCATGGCAAGTCTGGCCGGCGCTGGGGAAGAACAGCACGGTCTGGTCGTATTTATGCTGCAGACCGCGCAGCGGCGCATCGTTGACCCGGGGCACGTTATGCGTCATCTGTCCGGCCGGGTGAGGATTCATGCGCATGCGCAAGCCGTGCACATAGCGGGCGATTGCCTGTTCATCCTTTTGCACCAGCACCAGGTCGCGCAAGCGGATATAGTCGTCCGGCGCCAGCATGTCGCGATGCGGAAACACCAAGCGATAGATGGGGTCGTCGGGAATATTGTTCCAGTCGATCAAATGCTCCAGCACATATTCATTTGTGCGAAATGGCAACACCTGCGACACCACCTGCACCGCTTCGCGATGCTCTTCCGGCAGCCATTCCCACTGCCGCGCCTGGCGAATGGTCAAACGGGTATAGGGCTTGAATTTGACAGGCACAGGTAAAGCGCTCGCTGCTGCATTCATAATCACACTCCAATTGATGGGCCAAAGAAATGGCAATTGAAGCCAACCTCATTCAATAGTGGCCAATTGCTTGCAGTTGTTGGCAGCGCCGAAGAGATGGGCGCCGGGAGTTTCATGATAGGTCTTGCCTTACAGAACTGGATTGCC
>DASYLQ010000116.1:0-3466 GCA_036009485.1 Janthinobacterium sp. | reverse complement strand
ACCAGTGAAGACCTGGTGCGCGAAGACTCCAATTTGTCGAGCCGCGTGGCGGAAAACCTGCTGTGGTACGGGCGCCATGCTGAACGCTGCGACAATATCGGCCGCCTGCTGCGGGTCGCGCTGACCATCCTGTTCGAGGTGCGTTCCGGTTACCCCGGCGCCGAATGGCCGACCGTGGAAGCGCTGTGCGCCTGGTTCCATCTGACCGATATTGCCGACCATGCGCCGGCGGCGAACCAAAGCCAGAGCCAGGGCCAGCAAACCCAGACGCAGCGCCAGGTCCAGAGCGCCGCCGTCCCGCCCGGCGTGGCCCGCGAGGCCCGGATCGAAGCGGCCTTGCTGCTGGCGGTGGTGTCGCCGGACGTGCCCGGCCTGGCGCGCCAGCAGCAACAGTTGTACAACACGGCCAGCCATTTGCGCGAGCGCCTTTCGGTCGACAATTGGCGCGCGCTGAACCGCATGGTCGGACGCGTCGGCAAGGCCGAGCAGGCGCCGTCCCAGTCGCAGGCGATGACCATCCTCGACGGCGCCGCCGCTTCGCTGATGACCCTGGCCGGCTTCGGCCTGGACGGCATGACGCGCGACCTCGGCTGGCGCTTCCTGTCGACGGGCCGGCGCCTGGAGCGGCTGCAATTCCAGAGCATGGTCTTGCGCCACGCGCTGGGCATGGAGCCGGACGGCGGCCTGGACTGGGTGCTGGAATTGTCGGACAGCATAGTCACCTACCGTTCGCGCTACCGTTCCCAGCCGGAATGGCTGCCGGTGCTGGACTTGCTGATCCTCGACGAAAGCAATCCGCGCTCGATCGCCTACCAGGTCAACGGCATCTTGAAAAACCTGAAGAAGATTGCGCGCACCTATGGCTCGATCGGCTTGACCGACCTGGCGCCGCTGCGCGATGAATTGAAGGCCTTGTCGCCGGAAGAGGATTTCTTCGGCGGCAATCCGATGCTGATCGGCTTGCTGGCGCGCATACAGAGCGCCAGCGTGGCTTTGTCGGAACACATAGGCTTGCAATTCTTTAGCTATACGGGCCATGTCCAGGCCGGGAAAGAAGCCGCATGAGCTTGTCAAGCAATCAGTTGAGCCAGGCCGAGGCCGGCGCCGTTCCCTGCGCGCGCTACCGGGTGGTCCACGAAACCCGTTATGCCTATCAAAACGCGGTCTCGCTGTCGCAGCAATACCTGCATATGTCGCCGCGCTCCTTCGCCTACCAGCAGACCGAGGCGCATGTGATTTCGGTCGAGCCGGCCGCCGAGGACAGTAGCGAAGGCCGCGATTATTTCGGCAACCTCACGCGCCATATCGGCATCGCCGCGCCGCATTCCTCGCTGCTGGTGCGGGCCGAATCGACGGTGCTCCTGTATCCGCGCCCGAGCCTGGAACAGCTGCACGACTCCTTGCCCTGGGAGCGGGTGCGCGAGCGGATGGCGCTGGACCGCAGCGCCGCGACGCTCGAGGCTTGCCATTACCTGTACGCCTCGCCTCACGTCAGCCTGAGCCCGGACCTGGCGGATTACGCGCTGGCTTGTTTTACTCCGGACCGGCCGCTGCTCGAGGCTGCCCTCGACCTCACCCGTGTTATATACGCCGACTTTGAATTCGACGGCGGCGCCACCGATATCTCGACGCCACTGGAACAGGTGCTGGCCGGCCGGCGCGGCGTCTGCCAGGATTTCGCCCAGTTGATGATCGGCTGCCTGCGCAGCATCGGCTTGCCGGCGCGCTATATGAGCGGCTATATCCTGACGCATCCGGCCGAGGGCCAGCCGCGCCTGGCCGGCGCCGACGCTTCCCACGCCTGGGTAGCGGTATTTTGCCCGGACCTGGGCTGGATCGATTTCGACCCGACCAACCGCTGCCTGGTGCAGGAAGAGCATATCACCACCGGCTGGGGCCGCGATTTCAGCGACGTCACGCCGATGCGCGGCATCGTGCTGGGCGGCGGCGAGCAGGAACTGGTGGTCAGCGTCACCGTCACGCCGCTGGAAACGGCGGCTTGAGCCGCATGGCCTGGCCCCGGGCAGCATGGGCTATGGTTTCAACGTAAAGCCCAGCGGCAAACAAAATTGCTAATAATCAATACTTCAAGTTGAACGGCCCTGCAGAATGGCGCTTTGCCACGGCGAAGCCGGCCATGCTGTTCAATTCATTTCCCTTTTTGTGTGCCTTCCTGCCCGTGACGCTGGCCGGCTATTTCTGCCTGGGGCGTTTCCGCGCGGTATGGGCTGCCGCCTGGCTGGCCGGCGCCTCGCTATTTTTTTATGCATGGTGGGATTGCCGTTATCTCGCGCTGCTGCTCGCTTCCATCCTGATGAATTACTACTGCGCGGGCCGCCTCGCCGCGGCGCCGCAGTCGTCCAAGAAGCGCTGGCTGGCGGCGGCGGTCGGCGCCAACCTGCTGCTGCTGGGCTACTACAAGTATGCCAATTTCTTTCTGGCCAGCGCGGCCACGCTGGCGGGAAAGCCGTATCCCCTGCTCGATATCGTGCTGCCGGTCGGCATTTCCTTTTTCACCTTCACGCAGATCGCTTTCCTGGTCGATACCGCGCAGGGCAGGGTGCAGGAATACCGCTTGCTGCACTATATGTTGTTCGTGACGTATTTCCCGCACTTGATCGCCGGCCCGGTCCTGCACCACAGGGAAATGATGCCGCAGTTCGAAGACGCCGCGAATGTCCGTTTGTCCGCTGAAAATGTTGCCGTCGGCCTCAGCATGTTTATTCTCGGGTTGACCAAGAAAGTGCTGCTGGCCGACAGCCTGGCGCCGTATGCCGGCGCCGTGTTCGACAATCCCGACGGCCCCTCGCTGCTGCTCGCCTGGGGCGGCGTGCTGGCGTATGCCTTCCAGTTGTATTTCGATTTTTCAGGCTATTCCGATATGGCGGTGGGCCTGTCGCGGCTGTTCGGCATACACCTGCCGCTCAATTTCGACTCGCCCTATCAAGCGGCCGACATCGCCGAATTCTGGCGCCGCTGGCACATGACACTGTCGCGCTTCCTGCGCGACTACCTGTACATCCCAATGGGCGGCAAGCGGCGCGGTCCGGTGCGGCGCTATCGCAACCTGATGCTCACGATGGTGCTGGGCGGCCTGTGGCATGGCGCCGGCTGGAATTTTGCCATCTGGGGCGGTTTGCACGGCTTGTTCCTGATCGTCCATCAAGGCTGGTCGGCGGCCGCCTTGCATTTCAACTGCGGCGGCGGCGGCCGCGGCCGGCGTGCGGCCGCGGTCATGCTGACCTTCCTGTCGGTCTGCTGCGCCTGGGTGTTTTTCCGCGCGCCCGACCTGGCCTCGGCGCTGCGGATGTTAAAGGGCATGGGCGGAGCCTGCGGCATCGCCTTGCCGGACATCCTGGGCAAGCGGCTCGGGGCCTTGCAGCCGCTGCTGGAACAGGCCGGCATCGGTTTTTTTCTCGGCGGCGGCGGGCGTTTCATCGCCACCTGGAGCTGGGTGGGTGCGGCG
>DASYLQ010000115.1:0-3138 GCA_036009485.1 Janthinobacterium sp. | reverse complement strand
GACAATGGGCAAGAACCTGACGGTCAGCTGGGACGACGTCTTGTCGCGGAAAAAATTGGTGACCGAGGTATCGCCGCCGGTCAGGATTTTTTTGGCGTCGGTCAGCGTCATCGACTTGACTGCATCGAGCAGCAGCGGCTTGGCCAGCGGCACGGCGGCTTCCGCGGCGCGGTTCATCGACACCACCAGGTCGTCCAGCTGCTGGCCGTGGCCGGTCATCTTCAGGATGGGCCGCGCCTGTTCCAGCAGGTGCGGCAGGGGGATCCTGACCTTGTCATTGTTCAGGAAGCCGTTTTCGACGCCGAGCTTGCCGACGGCCGCGACCGAGCCCTTGTCGAGCGCCGCCTTGAGGGCGCCGTTGACCTCCTGGTTGGACAGGTCGGCCAGCGACAGCGCGAAGGCGCTCGAGGCGAGCAGGCAGAGTGGAATAAAGGATGATCTGATGTAGGCGCGGGTGGACATGGGGACTCCCGGAGGTGGACCTGGCGGGGCCAGGAATAATGAAAGCGGCGGCAGTGCCGTCATTTTTTGACCTGCGAGCCTACTTTACTATCAAATGCCCCTTCATTGGCGCGTCTGCGGGGGCGGCATGCGGCATGCGCTGCCATGCCGCATTGGTCCGTGCGTTCCCGTATATAGCGGGAGGCAGGCGACGGGGAATCCGCATACAAAAACGCCAAGCTGCATGGCTTGGCGTTGGGTGAACTATATTCTTGGTGGCCCGGGGCGGAATCGAACCACCGACACAAGGATTTTCAATCCTCTGCTCTACCGACTGAGCTACCAGGCCAAGAGCGAAGATTATAGCAGGCAAAAAAAAAGTTGCAAGGTCTAAAGCCCATTTTTCTGGGCCCTGCCTGGTTTTTCCGTCATTTTTTCCCTTGTTCCAACTCTTGCCGGCCTGGCCGGCGCGGCGCACGCAAACGCTATAATGGCCGCATGAACAGTCCATCTTCCTCCTCCATGCGGCGCAGCCGGAGCGACGTTTGTATCGTCGGCAATGGCGCCATCGCCAAAACCGCGGCCCTCGGCTTCGCCCAGGCCGGCCACAGCGTCACGCTGCTGTGCCCTCCCGCCGCCAGGCCCGCTGCGGCGGCGCCGGTTCCGGCCGACCCGGGCTGGGACGTGCGCGTGTATGCCCTCAACCACACCGCGCACAAGCTGCTGTCGTCGCTGAAAGTATGGGGCGCGCTGGATGCGGCGCGGGTGGCGACTGTCGACGCCATGCAGGTCAGCGGCGACGGCGCGCCTGGCCGCGGCCTCGGCTTCGACGCCTACGGCGCCCATGCCGGCGCGCTGGCGTGGATCGTCGAGGAAGGCAATATCGCCCAGGCGCTCGACGCCGCGCTGCGCTTCGCGCAAAACGTCAGCGTGGTGCAAGGCGGCGCCGTCCGCCTGGAAATGGGCGCCGAGGCCGCCATCGTCCATCTGGAGGGCGGCGACAGCATCGCCGCGGCGCTGGTGCTGGGCGCCGACGGCGCCGAATCGTGGGTGCGCGGCCAGTGCGACATCGGCCTCGATTACCGCTCCTACGGACAGCGCGGCGTGGTCAGCAACTTCGCCTGCGAAAAGCCGCATCACGGCGTGGCGCACCAGTGGTTCGCCGGCGCCGACGGCGTCGTCGCGCTGCTGCCGCTGCCGGGACAGCGGGTCTCGCTGGTGTGGTCGGCCCCGGATGCGCTGGCCGACACCCTGCGCAGCGAAACGGCGGCGCAGCTGGCGGCGCGCCTGGCCGCGTTTTGCGGCGGGCAGCTGGGCGCGCTGACGCCGCTGCAGCCGGAATTGGTGCGCGATTTTCCGCTGCGCCTGATCCGCCCCCACGCGATGATGGCGCCGCGCGTGGCGCTGCTGGGCGACGCCGCCCACGTCGTGCATCCGCTGGCCGGCCATGGCATGAACCTGGGTTTCGCCGACGTCGCCGCCCTGCTGGACGTGGTCGCGGCGCGCGAGCCGCAGCGCGGCATCGGCGACGAGCGCGTGCTGGCGCGCTACGCCCGCGCGCGCAAGGAAGAAGTGCTGCTGATGCAGCTGGCCACCGACGGCCTGGCGCGCCTGTTCGGGGCGGATATCGAGCCCTTGCGCGTGATACGCAATTTCGGATTAAACTTGCTGGACAAATTGCCGGTGCTCAAGCGCAGCCTGATTTCCCACGCCATGGGAAAATCGGGCTGAGGCCGCGCCGGACGCGTACCCAAACACGTACCCAATACCGGGTCGCCGCATGCGCGGCGGCCGTTTTCTGCAGAAGTCACCGGAGTCCCCATGAAAAAGAACAAGATCCTGCTATTGTTGTTGTCGCTGCTGGCCATCGGACGCGCCGACGCCGATCCGCAGACCGAAGCGAATATCAAGAAAATCATCGAACAGCGCCTCGGCGCCAACACCAAGGTCGAATCGATCAGGGAGACGCCTTATTCCGGCCTGTACGAATTGCACATCGACGGCGAGATCCTGTACACCGACAAGCTGGCGCAATACCTGATCAACGGCCACGTCTTCAATACCAGGAACATGCAGGACCTGACCAAGGAACGCCTCGAAGACATCAACAAGATCAAGTTCTCCGACCTGCCGCTGGACATGGCGGTGAAGATGGTCAAGGGCGACGGCAAGCGCGTCATCGCCGTTTTCGAAGACCCGAACTGCGGCTGGTGCAAGCGCTTCCGCAAGGACACCCTGAAAGACGTCGACAACGTCACCGTCTACACCTTCATGTACAACATCCTGGCCGAAGATTCCTCGACCAAGTCGAAGAACGTCTGGTGCGCGCCCGACCGCGCCAAGGCCTGGGACGACTGGATGGTGCGCGGCATTGCGGCGCCGGCGGCGCCGGCCAGCTGCGCCACGCCGAACGACAAGGTGCTGGCGCTGGGCCAGAAGCTGCGCATCACCGGCACGCCGTCGATGTTCTTTACCGACGGTTCGCGCATCCCCGGCGCCATCGACGCCAAGGGCCTGGAAGCGAAGCTGGCCAGTATTAAACAATAAATTTAAACAATAAATTTAAAAAATAAATTCAAGCAATAAATTCCGGTATTAATGCGGCAGAAATACGGCGCGCCCGCCCGGGACGCGCCGCTTTTACGTAAGCCGCATCTTTATAAATAAAAAACGCTGTCCAAAAAAGGTAATACATGG
>DASYLQ010000114.1:0-2057 GCA_036009485.1 Janthinobacterium sp. | reverse complement strand
CGACAGCCCGGCCAGGTGCGCCGTGCCGCCTTCGTGGACGCTGGACAGCTTGATGTCGCTGCCGTCGCGGCCCAGGTTGACGTCCAGGCTGGGTTTCCCCGCCTTGCGCTCGTCGCTGAACTTGACGCCGAACGGGGCCAGCAATTTTTCCAGCGGCAGGTCGGCGGTGCCGCGGATATAGCGCTCGAAGAAGGATTTCAGGCGCAGACCGCTGATCTCGCCGAACAGCGCCTCCACCTCGGCCGGCGTGACGCCGCGGCCGCCATGCGCATAAAAGTCGCGGCCGAAGCGCTGCCACAAGGCCAGCATGACGTCGTCCAGCGACTTTTTACCGGCCGTCTTGGCGCGGATGGTCAAGTCGAAGGCCAGCGCGATCAGGGAACCCTTGGTGTAATAACTGATGATGGCATTCGGCGCGTTCTCGTCCTGGCGATAATATTTGCCCCAGGCGTCGAAGCTGGAATCGGCCACGCTTTGCTTGGTCCTGCCGCTGCCGCGCAGCACGCTGGCTACGGTTTTGCCCAGCAATTTGAAATAAGCCGCTTCGTCGATGATCCCGGCGCGCACCAGCATCAGGTCGTCGTAATAACTGGTGAAGCCTTCGAACAGCCACAGCAGCGGCGTATAGTTTTCGGCCTGCAGGTCGTAGGGCGCGAACACGGCCGGCTTGATGCGCTTCACATTCCAGGTATGGAAATACTCGTGGCTGCACAAGCCGAGGAATTTCAGGTAGCCGTCGGCGATAGGCGCGCCCTTGGGGGCCGCGCTGCTGGGCAAGTCGGCGCGCGCGCAGATCAGCGCGGTGGAGGCGCGGTGTTCCAGGCCGCCGTAACCGTCGCCCACCGCCAGGGTCAGGAAGACATAGCGCTGCATCGGCGCGCGCTTGCTCTTCGGCTCGAAAAAGGCGATCTGGGTTTCGCAGATCGCCTTCAGGTCGGCCGCCAGGCGGACCATGTCGAGGTTGGGCACGCGGCCGCTGACGACGATATCGTGGGCCACCCCATGCGCCTTGAAGCTGGCCAGTTCGAAGTCGCCCAGTTCGACCGGATGGTCGATCAACTCGTCGTAACTGGCCGCCAGATAGGTGCCGAAGCCGTAGCGCCTGGCGCCCAGTTCCGGCAGCGCGGTCGCCACGCGCCAGCCCTTGCAGGCGGCGTCGGCGGGACGGCGGATGTCGACCTGGTGCGGCGCCTCTTCCTGCCCCAGCACGCGCAGGTAGACGCTGGTGCCGTTGAAAAAAGCGCGGGTCTGGTCGAGGTGGGCGGCGCGCACCGACAAGTCCCAGGCATAGACTTCATATTCCAGCGTCAGCGCGCCGCCGCAGGGCGCGGCTTGCCAGGTATGCTTGTCCAGCTTGGCCAGCGGGACTTCCCGGCCGTCCGACTCGGCGCGGATGCGCACGATGTTGCGCGAAAATTCGCGGATCATGTAACTGCCCGGTATCCATGCCGGCAGCGCAAAAACCTGTCCCGCCGCATCCGGCGCCCGCACCGTCAGCGTGACCTGGAACAGATGGCCGGCCAGGTCCCCGGGGACGATGGCGTAGCAGATGCCGGCGGCTTTTCTGGCGGGTTTTTTCATGCTCTTCCTTGTATCTTCCTTGTATATGGCCTGGACAGTATGGCCTGGACAGGCTATAAATCTTCCGGTGTATCGATATCGCGCAGGATGCCGGCATCGTCGACATCCACCTCGCGCACGGCGTGGCTCTTGAGTATATTGCGCGCGCCCTGGTCGCCGTCCAGCGCCAGCAGCAGCGGCAAATGAAAATCGCTGAAGGCGACCGGATTGCCGCGCGCGCCGCGGTACACCGGCACGGCGATATCGGCGCCCTGTTCGATCGCCTGCGCCAGCCGGGCGATGGTGGCCGGCTGCACGTGCGGCATGTCGCCCAGCGCGACCAGCCAGCCCGGCGCGCCTTTCGTATAGTCGATGGCGTGCGTCAGCGACGCCGCCATGCCGGTGTCGGCGTCGGCGCAGACGCGCACCTCGCAACCGAGGCCGCCCAGCAGGGCCGCCACCCGGTCGTCGCCGGGACGCACCACGGCGACGACGCG
>DASYLQ010000113.1:0-4739 GCA_036009485.1 Janthinobacterium sp. | reverse complement strand
ACCAGCTCGCCCTTGTTGACTTCGAGGTCGACGCCCTTGACCGCCTTGATCCCGCCGTAAGCTACCTGCAGGCCGGCGATCTTTAGAATGTTTTCGCTCATCAGTGAGCACCTCCCAGGTAGGCTTCGATCACGGCCTGGTTCTTCTGGATCTCGGCCGGCAGCCCTTCGGCGATGCGCTTGCCGTACTCGAGCACGGTAATGCGGTCGCACAGGCCCATCATCAGTTTCACGTCGTGCTCGATCAGCAGCACGGTCTTGCCGCTGGCCTTGATTTTCACGAGCAATTCGCGCAGGGCCAGCTTTTCGGTGGCGTTCATGCCGGCCGCCGGTTCGTCCAGCGCCAGCAATTGCGGGTCGGTGGCCAGGGCGCGGGCGATTTCCAGACGGCGCTGGTCGCCATAGGAGAGGAAGCGCGAGGTGCGGTTGGCGAACTGGCCGATGCCGACGAAGTCCAGCAATTCCTGGGCGCGGCGGCGGATGGACGCCTCTTCCTCGCGCGCCGCCTTGTGGCGGAAGACCGCGCCGAACACGCCCTGGTGCGAGCGCACGTGGCGCCCGACCATGACGTTTTCCAGCGCCGTCATTTCGCCGAACAGGCGGATATTCTGAAACGTGCGGGCGATGCCGGCCTTGGCCACTTCATGCGGCGCGGACGGCGAATACGGCTTGCCGGCCAGTTCGAAGGTGCCGGTGTCGGGCTGGTACAGGCCGGTGATGACATTGAAGAAGGTCGTCTTGCCGGCGCCGTTGGGGCCGATCAAGCCATAGATCTGGCCCTTCATGATCTTGATGCCGACGTCGGTCAGCGCCTGCAAGCCGCCGAAGCGCTTGTTCACGCCGGAAATGTTAAGAATAATCTGGTCGCTCATCTGTGCTTCTTCCTAGGCTACCACTACGTCGGAGGATTTTTCCTTGCTGTCCGAATCGCCATCGGGGCGGTCTTCGCTCTTCGGCGCCGGCCACAAGCCGGCCGGGCGTTTCAGCATGATGATCACCATGGCGAAGCCGTACAACAACTGGCGCAACACTTCGGCGTCGATGACGACGTGGCCGAAGATGGCGTTCTGCAAGGGCTCGACCACATGGCGCAGCACTTCCGGCAAGGCCGCCAGCAGCACGCCGCCCATGATCACGCCGGGAATGTGGCCGATGCCGCCCAGGACCACCATCGCCAGCACGGCGATCGATTCGGTCAGCGAAAACGATTCCGGCGAGACGAAACCCTGGAAGGACGCAAACATGGCGCCGGCGACGCCGCCGAAGGAGGCGCCCATCGAGAACGCCAGCAGCTTGACGTTGCGGGTATTGATGCCCATCGCTTTCGCCGCGATCTCGTCTTCGCGGATCGCCACCCAGGCACGGCCCAGGCGCGAATGCTGCAGGCGCGTCGTGACGAAGACGATGAGCACGCACAGGATCAGGAACAGGAAATAATAGGCGTTCACGGAAGGCAGCGAAAAGCCGCCGATCTCCACCGTTGCCTTGGAGCCCGATTCGCCCGCCAGCGACACGCCGAAGACGCGGATCGGATCGATCAGGTTGATGCCCTGCGGACCGTTGGTGAAATTGATCGGCTCGTTCAAATTATTCATGAAGATGCGGATGATCTCGCCGAAGCCCAGGGTCACGATAGCCAGGTAATCGCCGCGCAGCTTCAGCGTCGGCGCGCCCAGCAGGGCGCCGAACAAGCCGGCCAGCGCCGCCGCCAGCGGCACGATCAGCCAGACCGACAGATGGATGCCGTTTTCGCGGATGCCCTGCCCCAGCACGCTGACGAGAAAATCGCCGAAGGCCGGATACTGGTTGATCACCGATTCCAGCAAGGTGGCGAATTGCGGCGACGCCAGCAGGCCGGTCATATAAGCCCCGACGGCATAGAACGCGATGTAGCCGAGGTCGAGCAAGCCGGCGAAACCGACGACGATGTTCAATCCCAGCGCCAGCATGATGTAGAGCAGCGCCAGGTCGATGATGCGGACCCAGGAATTGCCGAATTGCGCGGCCACGAAGGGGAAGATGATGAGCCCGACGAGGATCAGCGCCATGCTGCCGTACGCTTTGCCCGGCGTGTTTTTAACGTCAAAATCGAAGAAGTTAGCCATGATTTATCCTGTTTAAAGCTTAGGCGCGGTCAGCGACGCGCTCGCCCATGATGCCCGACGGACGGATCGTCAGCACGACGATCAGCACCACGAAAGCGAAAATATCCTGGTAGTTACTGCCGAGGAAACCGCCGGTCAAGTCGCCGATATAACCGGCGCCCAGGCTTTCTATAATGCCCAGCAAGATGCCGCCGACCATGGCGCCATAGATATTGCCGATGCCGCCGAGCACGGCTGCCGAAAAGGCTTTCAAGCCGGGCGTAAAGCCCATGGCAAACTGGATGGAGGAATAATTGGCGCCCCACATCACCCCGGCCACGGCGGCCAATGCCGCCCCGAGGGCGAAGGTGGCGACGATGACCTTGTTTGAATCGACGCCCATCAGCCCGGCGACGCGCGGGTTTTCCGCCGTGGCGCGCATGGCGCGGCCCATCTTGGTTTTTTCCACCAACAAGACCAGGCCGACCATCGCGGCGGCCGCCAGCACCAGCAGCAGTAACTGGGTTTGCGAAATCACGGCGCCGCCGACGGTGATCGGGTCGGCAGACAGCAATTGCGGGAAAGGCAGCGGGCTGCGGCCCCAGATCATCATGGCGAAGGTTTGCAGCAGGATAGAGACGCCGATCGCCGTGATCAGCGGCGCCAGCCGCGGCGCATTGCGCAGGCGGCGGTAGGCGACGCGTTCGATGATGACGTTCACGACGATACACACGGGAATGGCGCCGGCGATGGCGATCGCCAGTTGTATATAGCCGGGCAAGCCGGGCGCCACCGAATTCAAGACTTTGATGATGGTCAGGCCGGCCATGGCGCCGACCATCAGCACGTCGCCGTGGGCAAAGTTAATCAGGTTCAACACGCCGTACACCATCGTATAACCGAGGGCGACCAACGCATACATGCTGCCCAACACTAGGCCGTTGATGATTTGTTGGATAAATGTATCCATGGTTTCCTTGCCTTTTTTAGTTCGTCTAACGTTGTACGGCCCACCGAAACCTGCCTTGCCTGCCTCGGCGCGGTGCAAACGGCAACAAAAAAGGCACCCGAGGAAAAACCTCGTGTGCCGCCGTTGATTTGACGCCGCGTCTCCCGCCAGCGCTGGCGCCGGCCGGTCTTGCATCCATCTACTGCGCATTCATTGCAAGCAAGTTGCAGGCCAGCCCAGCCTTGTGAGCGGAGCCAACCGTGCCGCCCAGCCATATGGCGAGACGGCAATTTTTTCAGGCGTCGCAATGATAGCGACTATCCAGAAAAACCAATCTCGGAAAAACTGGCGCCATTCTAAATTAAATTAAGTTGGCGGCGAAGGTTTTTGGCAGAAGGCATCAAACCGCAGTGTTTTTTATCGCATCCAGGCCCTTGGGTAGCGGGAAGGTGACGAACTCCTGGATGCCGTCGAGCGCGCGCACGCTTTTCACGCCATATTCCTTGAGGCGGTCGATCACGGCTTGCACCAGCACTTCCGGCGCCGATGCGCCGGCGGTGACGCCGATGCGCATCATGCCTTCCAGCCAGGCCGGGTCGATTTGCGAGGCATTGTCGACCATATGGGCCGGCGTGCCTTTTTTCTCCGCCACTTCGCGCAGGCGGTTCGAATTGGAACTGTTCGGACTGCCGACGACGATCACCATGTCCACCTGCGGCGCCATGAACTTGACGGCTTCCTGGCGGTTCGTGGTGGCATAGCAGATGTCGCCCTTCTTCGGCTCGACGACGTTCGGATATTTGCTCTTCAGTGCCTCGATGATGTCGGCCGTGTCGTCGACCGACAGGGTGGTTTGCGATACATAGGCCAGCATGTCTGGATCGGCCACTTGCAGCGCCGCCACGTCTTGAACGGTTTCAACCAGATACATGCCGAGCTCGGCCTGGCCCATCGTGCCTTCCACTTCCGGGTGGCCGGCATGGCCGATCATGACGATTTCGCGGCCTTCGCGGCGCATTTTGGCCACTTCGACGTGGACCTTGGTCACCAGCGGACAAGTGGCGTCGAAAATGCTCAGGCCGCGCGTCTGCGCTTCCTGGCGCACCGATTTCGGCACGCCATGGGCGGAAAACACCAGCGTGTTGCCTGGCGGGACATCGCGCAGCTCTTCGATAAAGACCGCGCCCTTCTTGCGCAAATCGTCGACCACATAAGCGTTATGCACAATTTCATGACGCACATAGATCGGCGCACCAAATTGTTGCAAGGCGCGTTCGACAATTTCGATTGCGCGGTCCACCCCGGCGCAAAAGCCGCGCGGCTGGGCCAGTAGAATTTCTTTGTCCATCGATGATCCTTGTTTCAATGAGCGTATTTCAAAGGCGCCGGCGCTGGATGAGTGCGCCGTTTTTACAGCACCGAGATCAGCTTGACCTCGAAGGTCAGCGCCTGCCCGGCCAGCGGATGATTAAAGTCGAACATGGCGGAATCGGCCATGAGTTCGCGCAATACGCCGGCGAAACGGCCGCCGCCAGGCGCCGCGAAATCGACCAGGTCGCCGATCTTGTAATCGGCTCCCGGCACTGAATTTTCATCCAGCGTGGTGCGCGACACAGGCCGGACCAGCTCCAGATTACGCTCGCCGAAACCCTGGGCCGGCGCCAGCTCGAAGGTTTTATGCGTGCCCTCTGGCAAACCGAGCAGGCA
>DASYLQ010000112.1:0-3999 GCA_036009485.1 Janthinobacterium sp. | reverse complement strand
AGGACCGCTTTTCCATCATGGACAGCGACGATTGCTACGGCCTGGTACAAGACCTGGCGATCAGCACCGACAAGCAGATCATCCGCCGCATCCAGACCGACATCTCGCTGTGGAAGAACGGCCTGGTCGACCCCGAGCTGGCGCTGGCCCGGGCGAAAGACGAGGACGAGGCGCAGTCGGCACGCATTTACCGCAGTTACGTGGCGACCCTGTCGGCCTACCAGGCGGTCGATTTCGACGACTTGATCCGCCTGCCGGTCGAACTGTTCCGCAACAGCGACGCGGTGCGCGACAAGTGGCAGCGGCGCCTGCGCTACCTGCTGGTGGACGAATACCAGGACACCAATACCTGCCAGTACGAGCTGGTCAAGCTGATGGTCACCGGCATCGGCAAGAAGCCCATGTTCACCGCCGTCGGCGACGACGACCAGGCCATCTACGCCTGGCGCGGCGCGACCGTGGAAAACCTGAAGACGCTGGAAGTCGATTTCCCCGAGCTGCGGGTGATCAAGCTGGAACAGAACTACCGCTCCACCATGCGCATCCTGCAGGCGGCGAATGCGGTCATCAGCAACAACCCGAAACTGTTCGAGAAATCGCTGTGGTCCGAGCACGGCCTGGGCGAGCCGATCACGGTGCTGGGCATGCAGACCGACGACCAGGAAGCCGAGCAGGTGGCGATCATGATGTCGGCCCACCGCTTCGAGCGCAAGACCAAGTGGTCCGACTACGCCATCCTGTACCGCGGCAACCACCAGGCCCGCGTGATCGAGCAGGCGCTGCGCAAGGAGCGCATCCCCTACACGATTTCCGGCGGCCAGAGCTTCTTCGACAAGGCCGAGATCAAGGACATCATCAGCTACCTGCGCCTGCTGGCCAATGCCGACGACGACCCGGCCTTCATCCGCGCCGTGACCACGCCGCGGCGCGGCGTCGGCCAGTCGACGCTGGAAGTGCTGGGCGCCTTTTCCGGGCAGTGGCAATGCTCGCTGTTCGAGGCCGTCTTCAAGGGCGGCATCGAAGCCAAGCTGAGCGACCGCCAGCTATATCCGCTGCGCCAATTCTGCCACTTCATCAATGACCTGGAATCGCGCGCCAGCCGTCCCGGCCCGGCCGGCAGCGGCGACAACGCCGCCGAAGTCCTGGATGACATGATGAAGGAGATTAACTACGAATCCTACCTCTACGACAGCTTCGAGGAACGCCAGGCCGAGAGCAAGTGGCAGAACGTGCTGGACTTCACCAACTGGCTGAAGGAGCGCGGCCGCGGCGGCAAGGATGGCGCCGGCGAGGAAAAGAATGTGCTGGAACTGACCCAGATGGTGGCGCTGATGTCCATGCTGGAAGGGAAAGATGAAGAACCGGACGCTGTGCGCATGTCGACCTTGCATGCGTCGAAGGGGCTGGAATTCCCGCACGTCTTCCTGGTCGGCGTCGAGGAAGGCATCTTGCCGCACAAGGGCGACCCGGACGCGCCGGCCGAAACCATCGCCGCGCGCATCGAGGAAGAGCGGCGCCTGATGTACGTCGGCATCACGCGGGCCCAGCGCAGCCTGACCATCACCTGGTGCAAGAAGCGCAAGCGCGCCGGCGAGCAGGTGCATTGCGACGCCTCGCGCTTCATCAAGGAGATGCAGCTCGACGTCGGCACCGCCGTGCCGGCCGAGTCGGAAATCATCTCGCCCAAGGAAAGGCTGGCGCGCATGAAGGCCTTGCTGGCGGCGCCGAAGACGGTGGAACCGTCCTGATTCCGGCGCCGCGGCGGGAACGTCGGGGTCAGGCCTGACATTGAGACACGAGCTCAAGACTTTACAAGATCCAAATGTCCAAATGTCATTAAACCTGACCCATCGCCCTGCGGCCTGAGTCCTCCGAGGCGCAATGTAAAATGTCGGCTCCGTCAGTTCATCCACCAAGAGGCGCCGTGAGCACCGAAGACCGTTTTATCGACATTGAAATCAAGCTCGCGCACCAGGAAGACCTGGTCGAATCGCTGAACCAGCTGGTCTACGAACAGCAAAAGCGCATGGACAAGCTGGAAGCCATGTGCGCCGCGCTGGCCCAGCATATCCGCGACAACGCCAGCGGCGGGCCGAATGCGGGCAATGAAAAGCCGCCGCATTACTGATCCGAAGATCCTTATAGCCGCGCGGCAGCTGCCGGCACTTGTTGTGCCGGCAGCTTTATTGCTGATGACGCAAATGTTTCCTGCTGCTATTATCTAGCGCCAGTCCCGCCATGCTTAGCTGCCGTCGCGGCCTTTGTGAACTTTTTGAAAGATGTCATGCTTCGTCCTACAATGCTCGTTATCGCCGCCAGCCTGCTGCTGGCCAACGTGGTCCACGCCGCGCCGGCCGCCGCTCCCGTTGCCGCTCTCGATGCCTCGAATCCTTTCTTTAAAGCCAGCCCGCTGCCCTTCCAATTCCCGCAGTTCGACAAGATCCACAATGAAGACTACGCGCCGGCCTACGAAGAGGGCATGCAGCGCCACCTGGCGGAGATCGACGCCATCGCCAACAATCCGCAGCCGGCCACCTTCGACAACACCATCGTCGCGATGGAACGCGCCGGCGAGTTGCTGAACCGCGTCAACACCGTGTTCCAGAACCTGTCGGGCGCCAACACCAACGATGGCATGCAGGCGCTACAGCGCCAGCTGTCGCCCAAGCTGGCGGCCCACCGCGACGCGATCATGCTCAATGAAAAGCTGTTCCAGCGCGTCAAAGCCCTGTACGACCAGCGCGACAAGCTGCACCTGGACCCTGAATCGAAACACTTGGTCGAGCGCTACCACACCGACTTCGTGCGCGCCGGCGCCAACCTGCCGGCGGCCGACAAGGACAAGTTGAAAGCCTACAACGGCGAACTGGCGAAACTGCAGACCGCGTTCAACCAGAACGTGCTGAAGGAAATTAACGCTTCGGCGCTGGTCGTCGACACCCGCGCCGAGCTGGACGGCATGAGCCCGGCCGCGATCGACGCCGCCGCGGCGGCGGCCGCGAAAAAAGGCATGGACGGCAAATTCCTGGTGCCGCTGGTGAACACCACCGGCCAGGCGCCGCTGGCCGTGCTGACCAACCGCGCGGTACGCCAGCGCATGATGGACCTGTCGCTGGCGCGCGGCAGCCACGGCGGCGAGTTCGACAACCGCGAGGTGGTGCTGAATATCGTCAAACTGCGCGCCGAACGTTCCGCGCTGCTGGGTTTCCCGAACTTCGCCGCGTATTCGCTGGAAGACCAGACCGCGAAAACCACCACCGCCGTGAATACCCTGCTGGCCGAAATCGCCAAGCCCGGCCTGGTGAATGCGCAACGCGAAGCGGCCGACCTGCAAGCCATCGTCGATGCCGAAAAAGGCGGCTTCCAGGTCGGCGCGGCGGACTGGGCTTTCTATACCGAAAAACTGCGCGCGCAGCGCTTCAATTTCGACGAGAACCAGGCCAAGCCGTATTTCGAGCTGAACAATGTGCTGACCAACGGCCTGTTTTTCGCCGCGAACAAGCTGTACGGCCTGACCTTCAAGGAGCGCAAGGACTTGCCGGTCTACGATCCGGACGTGCGCGTGTTTGAAGTGTTCGATGCCGACGGCAAGCACCTGGCGCTGTTCATGGAAGACTTCTATGCCCGCAGCAACAAGAACGGCGGCGCCTGGATGAATGAATATGTCGCGCAATCGAAACTGCTGGGCCGGCAGGCGGTGGTGGCCAACCACCTGAACATTCCGAAGCCGCCGGCGGGCCAGCCGACCCTGATGACTTTCGATGAAGTCACGACGATGTTCCACGAATTCGGCCACGCCTTGCACGGCATGTTTTCGACCGTGAAATATCCGCGCTTCTCGGGCACCAGCGTGCCGCGCGACTTCGTCGAATATCCATCGCAATTCAATGAAATGTGGGCGCTGTGGCCGGAAGTGTTGCAGAACTACGCCAAGCATTACCAGACCGGCGCGCCGATGCCCCAGGAACTGCTCGACAAGGTGCTCGCCGCGAAGAAATT
>DASYLQ010000111.1:0-5081 GCA_036009485.1 Janthinobacterium sp. | reverse complement strand
CTGCGGCGGCGGCCGTGCTGAGCACCAGCGGCACTAGCTGGAAGGCGACCCCGCTGCGGGCGATGCGCCGGTAGTCGGCCGCATCCAGCGCCGGCAACAGGCGCGCCAGGATGCGCCGCCGCTGCAGCGCCGCGAGCGCGGGTTCGGCGGCCGGCGCTCCGGCGACCGGATTGACGGGCCCAGCCAGCAAGCCGCTGCTGTCCTCCAGCGCCGGCACGGCGGCGTCCAGCCAGCTGGTCCAGCGGCCGGCCAGGCGCCGCCGCAGCATGCGCATATCGACGGCCAGCCAGAGCACCCAGGCCAGCACGCCGGCGCCCGCCGCAGGCTGCCAGGACGGCGCCGGCGCCGCCAACAGCGGCGCCAGCAACAACGCCAGCGGCAGCAGCAACCAGGGCAGTAGCACCAGCAACCACAGGGGAGCGCGGCGGCGCAGCATGGCCAGCCATAGCCGGGCGCGCACCTGGCGCAGCAATTCAGGTTCGCCGTGCATGCGTCAGTATCCGTTCAAGGAAAAACAGGATGGCCAGGGCCAGCATCAGCCACTGCGCCGGCGCGGCGTCCAGGCCGGACGCCGGCGCTGGTGCTGGTGCCGCCGCGGCCAGCGTCTGCGCAGACAGCGGATAGGCCGGCGCCGGCCCCTTCAGGCGGCGCCAGGCGAGATAGATGGCGCGGGCGCCGTCGGCATCGCGCGGCGCGTCCAGCGTCCACAGGCGGCCGCGCGGACTGTCGGCATATTTCAGCGTCAATCCCTCCAGCTGCAGCGCCGGCGCGCCGGCCAGTTCCGGCAGCGCGGCCGCAGCCGCGGCGCCGACCCACCACAGCGGCGCGCGCCAGGCCGGCGGCGGCGCGCCTTCGCGGTCCCAGACGATCAATTCGGTGTGGGCGTCGGGCGCATCGGCCAGCGCATAACGCTCGTTTCCCGTGCCGGCGGCGGCGAAGGCGGCGAACATGGCGCGCCAGGCCGCAGCGCGTTGCGGCGTGCTGGCCAGCGCGACGCGGTGGATCAGGGGGGCGGCGGCGGCCGGCGCCGCCTTCACGCGCAGCTCGATTGCATGGGCCAGCCGCGGCGCGTGCGCTGGCATCGCCGCGCCGTCCGCGCCGGCGACCAGCAGCAGGCGCGCATCCGGACGCCATTCGCCCTCATGCCGCTGCAGCCAGGGCAAGACTTCGGCCGGGTCCATCTTCAGCGCGGCGGCGCCCGCCTTCGACGACGCCTCATACACCAGCCGCCGGGCGTTGCCGAAGCCGGCCGACTGTATCTGCTGTTCGGCCCAGGCCGGGTCGACGGCGCCGTCGAGCAGCACCGTATCGCCGCGCCACGGCAGGCTGAGCGCGGCCAGGCAGGCAATCAGGACCAATAGCATCAGGCAGCGCAACAGCAGCAAGAGCCGGTCGGCCCAGGCCCACACGCGCAACTGATGCGGCGCCGACGGCGGCAGGAAACGCGCCGTCGCCAGCGGCTCGGCGCTCAGGCGCTGGCGCCGCTGGCGGTGCCACAGCACAGGCAGCAAGAGAACCGGCAGGGCCAGCCACCACCATGGCAAGGCGCCGGCCATCATCGCGCCCGCGCTCCGGCCAGTTGCAGCCAGCTGCGCAGCACGCCGGCCAGCGACTGTTCGATGCGCGCTTCCAGCAGGGGGATGTCATTTTGCCGGCAGGCGCTTGTCAGCTGCGCGAAATGGGCTTCCAGCCGCTGCCGGTAGCCGTCGCGCGCCTGCGCGCTGAAACGGAACAAGCCGTCGCCCCGCTCCGGGTCGCGGTAGGCGGCGCGAGCGTCGAAACGGGCTTCGCATTCGGCCTGCGTGCGCAAGGCCAGCAGGCGCACGTCATGCTGCATGTGACGCAGGCGCAGCAAGGCCTCGCCCTGGGCCGACGGCCAGTCGAGGAAATCGCTGGCGGCGAAGATCAGGCTGGGCGCGCGCGCGAAATGCAGGCTGCTGCGCAGCGCGGCGGCGTCCGGCAACTGCCCTTCCGGCGCCGTGCGCGCCAGTTGCGCCAGCACCTTTTGCAGTTGGCGCGGGCCGCGCGAAGCCGGCGTGAAGCGGGTCCGGCCGCCGCTGCAGACCACCAGGCCGAAGGCGTCGCCCTGGCGCTGGGCGATCGCCGCCACGCAAGCCAGCACGGTGCGGGCGAACCACAGCTTGTCGAGCCCGGCCACGTCGCGGCTGGGTTCGGCCATCGACGCCGTCGCGTCCAGCCACAGCCAGATCGCGACATGGCTGTCGCGCTCGGCCTCGCGCACGTAATAACGGTCGGCGCGGGCCAGCAGCTTCCAGTCGACGCGGCGCCATTCGTCGCCCGGCGCATAGGCGCGGTACTCGGAGAATTCGACGCCGGCGCCGCGCTCGCGGCCGGCGTGGATGCCGTGGCCGAGGCCGGCCAGCACATGGCGGATCACCAGGTCCAGGTCCTTCGTCTGCGCCATCAGCGCAGCGGTGCTCGCATCCGCCCCCCGCATCGGCTACTCCGGCCGCACGTGTTCGCGCAACGTCGCCAGGATCTCGGCGATGGCGACGCCGTCGGCCTCCGCCTCGAAGTTGAGCAGCACGCGGTGCGCCAGCACCGGCAGCAGCATCTCGCCGATATCCTCGCGCGTCACCGCCAGGCGGTTGCGCATCAGCGCGCGCGCCTTGGCCGCCAGCACCAGCGCCTGGCCGGCGCGCGGACCGGCGCCCCAGCCGACGTGCTTTTTGACGCTGGCCACCTGGCTGTCCTGCGGCCGCGTGGCGCGCACCAGGCGCGTCGCGTACAGCAGCAGGTGCTCGCCGATCTGGATGTCGCGCACCAGCATCTGCAGGCGCAGCAGCGTCGCCACGTCCATCACCGGGCGCGCCTCGGCCAGGTCGGCGTGGGTGGTGGCCGAGACCATCGCCACCTCTTCCGCCTCGCTCGGATAGACGACGTCGATGCGCAGCAGGAAGCGGTCCAGCTGCGCCTCCGGCAGCGGATAGGTGCCGGCCTGCTCGATCGGGTTTTGCGTCGCCAGCACGAAGAAGGGCTGCGGCAGGCGATGGGTCTGGCCGGCGAAGGTCACCGAGCGTTCCTGCATCGCTTCCAGCAGCGCCGACTGGGTCTTCGGCGGCGCCCGGTTGATCTCGTCGGCCAGCAGCACCTGGGTGAACACCGGGCCTTTCTGGAAGTGGAAGGCGCGCTTGCCGGTGCTGGTGTCCTCTTCCAGGATCTCGGTGCCGACGATATCCGAGGGCATCAGGTCGGGCGTGAACTGGACCCGGCGGAACTGCATGTCGGTGGCTTGCGCCAGCGACTTCACCAGCAGGGTCTTGCCCAGCCCCGGCACGCCCTCGACCAGCGCATGGCCGCCCGCCAGCAGGCAGATGATGAGCGAATCGATCACGTTTTCCTGGCCGATGATTACCTTGGCCATGCTGGCTTTGAGCGCCGCCACCCTGGCGCCCAGCGCGCCGATTTCATTTTCGTCCCAAGACACCGGTTCAGACACTGTCACGCTCCCAAAGCATATTGAATGATGTTGACCGCGAAGCGGGTATTGTCGACCGCCAGGAAGCGCTTGTTGCGGAAGTCGTAATCCCACTCGCAGCCGTAATCCTTGTTACTGTACAAAACCCGCACGCGGCCGCCGATCTCGATCGCCTTCAGGTAATCGTGCACCAGGTCGTCGCCCCACCCGTTCAACTCGATGCCGGTGTTGGGCGGGCCGTCGAAATGGAAAAAGCTCGAATACACCGCATGGCTGTTGGGGATCTTGCGCAAGGCGCTGGCGCCGAAGATGCGCGCCATCTCGGCCTCGAAAGAGCGGGCGAACAAGCCGTCGATGTCGTGGTTGCAGTCGTCGACGAACAGGAAGCCGCCGCCGCGCACGTAGCGCTCGAGGTTTTTCCTTTCGGCCGCCGAGAACTGCACCAGCTTGTGCCCGGCCATGTAGCAAAACGGCGTTTCCAGCATCTTCGGGTCGGACAGCGCGATGATGCGCTCGACCGGATCGACCCGCAGCGTGGTGTACTCGACCAGCGAATTGAGCACGTTGCTGGGCATGCGCACGTCGACGTCCCAGTCGCCCGAGTCGTACGTCAGGCGCGTGAAGTAAAAATCGTAAGCCGCCATGCCGCCGATCCTCTGCGTCAGACCGCGTCCGACAGCGACGTGAAGTTGAAGTCGCGCACGCGCATCGGCGGGATCATCATCTGGTACGGCACCTCGTCGCCGCCGACGATGACCGGCTTGCCCAGTTCGTCGATATTGTTGAGCATCGCCACCGGGCTGTCGTTGAAGCGGAAATTCTTGACCGGATATTTGATCTTGCCGTTCTCGACGTAGAAGGTGCCGTCGCGCGTCAGGCCGGTCAGCAGCACCGATTGCGGGTCGACCATGCGGATATACCAGGTGCGCGTGACGATCACGCCCTTCCTGGTGCCGGCGATGAGTTCTTCCAGCGATTTGTCGCCGCCGGCCATGATCAGGTTGCCGTGGCGGCCGTGCGCCTGGGCGCCCTGCTTCTGCGCCCAGAAGCGCGAATAATCCATCGAGGCGACCTTGCCGTTCTTGATCAGGTCGGCGCGCTGGCGCGGCAGCATCGTCGCCGCGTCCCATGGCCGCACCGGCACGTTCTTGTCCCACGGGTCGGCCCAGACGTTGACCTGCTCGTCGAAGAGTTTTTCGCCGAGGCGGTTGCCGCCGCCCTTCTTGCTGAGGAAGCTGCGGCCCTCGTCGGCGCGGCGGGCGTCGAAGGCGCCGAACATGCGCCCCACCAGTTCCGAGGTGGCGGCCGGCTCCATGATCACCGTGTAGCGGCCCGGCTCGATGGCCTTGGCGTCGAGCGAGCGCAGGGCTTTTTCAATCGCCACGGCGGACGCTTCGCGGGCGTCGAACAGGCCGGCGTCGTTGGCGCTGCGCGTCACCCAGCCGGAACCGCGGCCATCCTCGGTGCGCGTGGTGACGGTGAAACCGAGGCTGGTCAGCTCCTGGTAGGCGAACACGCCGTTCGAGTTGGCCACCGTCTCGAAGCCGGTGGTGTCGGTGAAGAAGCCGGCCGCCACCAGCTTGTTCTTGCGCGCCGCCTCGATGCTGGCGAATGCCACTTCGGCGCGGTACGCGGGGTCGAT
>DASYLQ010000110.1:0-5969 GCA_036009485.1 Janthinobacterium sp. | reverse complement strand
CGCCGGCATCCGTCTCGTGGCTTAATCGCCCCTCCCGTTCCGTCTGATTCCATATTCATGAAAACACTTTTCGCAACATTGGCCGCGACCGCGCTACTGAGCGCATCCGCCGGCGGCGTCCTGGCGCAAAATCAGCAATTTGCCACTACCCAGTTATCCGCGGGGGTCCATCTGATCCAGGCCGAAGTCGCCGTCAGCGAAGCCCAACGCGAGCAAGGCTTGATGTTCCGCGAAAAAATGCCGGCGAATGCGGGCATGGTGTTTGTCTTCGACGCCCCGGCGACCCAATGCATGTGGATGAAAAATACGCTGCTGCCGCTGTCGGTCGCCTTCATCGATGCCGAAGGCAAAATCGTCAACATCGAAGACATGCAGGCGCAGACGCTGGATAGCCACTGCTCGAAAAAAGCGGTGCCGGTCCTTTATGCGCTGGAAATGAACCTGGGCTGGTTCAAGCAAAAAAACATCAAGCCCGGCACGGTGATCGCCAATCTGCCGCCGCTGCGCTGACCAGCGCCGGCGACACAGTACAAGCGCCGCCATGCAGCGGCGCTTTTTTATGCCGGTTCCACTATGAAATGCGGCTCAATAAGCCAGGCTGAATTAGGTTTTGACGCGGCTGCGCCAAGCGAAAAAACCCGCGCGGCCAAAGCCGGGCGGGTTTTTGCTTTTCCATTCGCGGCGGCTGCAGGGCAGCCGCGCAGGGGGAACTTAAGCGGACAGCGCTTTCAGGGCGGCGGCCAGACGGCTCTTATGGCGGGCTGCCTTGTTTTTGTGGATAATCTTTTTGTCGGCGATACGGTCGATGGTCGACACGGAAGCCTGGAAGATCGACGCAGCTGCTGCCTTGTCGCCGCCCTGGATCGCTTTACGGACAGCTTTGATAGCCGTGCGCAAGGTCGAACGCTGGGACGAATTGTGTGCGTTTTGCTTGACTGCTTGACGAGCGCGTTTGCGCGCTTGTGCGGTATTTGCCATGGAATTTCCTAAATCAGGGTCAAAGTGCGTTTGCAAACATTAGCGTTTGCCAAACCGGTGCGTTCAGTGCGTCTGCCGAACCATGTGTGCCAAACCAGTGCCTGTCAAACATTAGTGTCTGCGTAACAGAATTCTGTACAGCCCACGATTATAGCGATCTTTTGAGGCGAGAGCAATTCAAAAGTTAGAAAACTGCCACACCCGCTGGAAATCCAGCCGGCCGCCGCGGCGATTTAATTTTCCCGGCGCGGCTTTCGCCCAGATTTGCCCGGCTATAATCTCGGCCCATGAACTTGCTTAAAACCCTAGCCGCCATTTCCAGCATGACCATGCTGTCGCGTATCACCGGCCTGCTGCGCGAAAGCCTGTTCGCCCGGGCTTTTGGCGCGAATGCCTATACCGATGCTTTCATCGTCGCCTTCCGCATTCCCAACCTGTTGCGCCGCCTGTTCGCCGAGGGGGCCTTTTCGCAAGCCTTCGTGCCGATCTTGTCGGAGTACAAGAACCAGTACGGCACGCAAGCCAGCAAGCAGTTGGCCGACCACGTCGCCACCACCCTGGTCGGGGCCACGCTGCTGGTCAGCGCCGTCGGCATCGCCGCCGCGCCCTGGTTCGTGTACGCCATCGCCACCGGCTTGAACGACAAGCCGGGCGCCTTCGACGCCGCCGTCTGGATGACGCGCCTGATGTTCCCGTATATCAGCTTCATGTCCTTCGTGGCGCTGGCCGGCGGCATCCTCAACACCTGGCGCCAGTTCAAGATCCCGGCCGTCACGCCGGTGCTGCTGAACCTGGCCTTCATCTGCGCCTCGCTGTTTCTCGCCCCCTTCCTGGCGCAGCCGATCTATGCGATGGCGATCGCCGTCTTTGTCGGCGGCGTGCTGCAGATGGTGGTGCAGATTCCGGCCCTGATCAAGATCGGCATGTTGCCGCGCATTGCGCTGAACCCGGCCACCGGCTTGCGCGACGCCGGCGTGCGCCGCGTGCTGAAGAAGATGGGACCGGCGGTCTTCGCCGTCTCCGCCGCCCAGATCAGCCTGATGATCAATACCAGCATCGCCTCGCGCCTGGTGGCTGGCAGCATTTCCTGGCTGTCGAATGCGGACCGGCTGATGGAATTCCCCACCGCCCTGCTGGGCGTGGCGCTGGGCACGATCCTGTTGCCCAGCCTGTCGAAGGCGAACGTCGAAGGCGATACCGCCGAATACTCGGCCCTGCTGGACTGGGGCCTGCGCCTGACCTTCCTGCTGGCCCTGCCCTCGGCGGTCGGCATGGCGACCCTGGCGGTGCCGCTGATCACCACCATGTTCCACTACGGTAAATTTACCGCCTATGCGGCCAGCATGTCGGCACAGCCGCTGATCGCCTATAGCGCCGGACTGATCGGCATCATCCTGGTAAAAACGCTGGCGCCGGCCTTTTATGCGCGCCAGGATATCCGCACGCCGGTGAAGATTGCGGTGCTGGTGCTGATCGCGACGCAGTTGATGAACTCGCTTTTCGTGCCGCACATGGCCGTGGCCGGGCTGGCGCTGTCGATCGGCCTGGGCGCCTGCCTGAACGCCGGCTGCCTGTTCTGGGGCTTGCGCCGCAGCGGCATTTACCAGCCGCTGCCGGGCTGGGGCAAGTTTTACCTGAAGCTGGCCGTGGCGGTGACGGCGATGGGCGCCGTGGCCGTGCTCGGCGCCTCCCGTTTCGACTGGTATGCCCTGCACGCCCATCCGCTGCTGCGCGGCGCCGCGCTATGCCTGGTCATCGGCCTGTGCGGCCTGACTTACTTCGCGGCTCTGTTCGCCATGGGCTTCCGCTTCCGCGACTTCAGGCGCATGGCTTCCTGACGCTGGCGGCACAGGCGCGCGCTGCGGCGTTGCCCTTCAGGCTGCTGATCCAAGTTAAAGGAAAAAAACTTTATTCGGCGGGCTTGCCGGGGGCGGGATCGATGACCGGGGATGGCGCCGGCACCGCGCCGTTGGCGCTGGGATTGGCCGGATTGGCCACCGGCGCGGCGCCGTTCGGCGCGGGCAGCGGTGCCGCCGGCGGCAAAGGCGACAGTACCGGCGCCTGGCCGGCCATGCTGAACTTCCAGTCCGACAGATGGGCCTTGTTGTCGAAATTCGGGAAGCGCGTGTCGAAATTGCCGATCTTGATCGGCTTCGAAGCGGACAGGCTGTAGACGCTGACCACGCCGACACTCCCGTTCACGTAGATGATGCCCCACTCGGCCTTGCCGGTGATCGGGTCGACGAAAATCCTGCGCAAATGCCGGCGCGTGCCGGGAAGGCGCGGATCCTTCAGCAATTCCTTCAGCGACGGCGGCTGGGTCGGCTGGCCCGGCGCCGTCGCGTCGGCATAGCTGCGCAAGGCGTCGCTGAATTGCGCGCCGATGTCGAGCAAGGCTTGTTCGGCGGCGCGGCGCTGCATGATGGCGCCGAACTTCAGGCCGGCCGCCCCCACCAGGCCGATGATGGCGACCAGGATGATCAAGCCGACATAGGTAAAGCCCTGCTGGCGGCGCGCCGTGGCGGAGATGAAAGGCATGGCTACCAGTCGGCGTAGGGCTTGCCGTTGCGGTCGTTGCCGGGGGCGCCGCTCTTGACGTTGTAGACCCCGCCCTTGCTGGCGTCCTCCGGCGGCACCAGCACCCAAGTCGTGGTGCTATCGGTGATCGGATCGACCGGCATGTCGCGCAGGTATTTTTTCTCCACCAACTGGTCCAGCGAATCCGGATAACGCCCCGTATCGTCGTAATACTGGTCGATGGTCAGGCGCATATTCCGCAGATTATCCGAGAGGATCACTTCCTTGGTCCGGTCGACGCTGGGGAAATAGCGCGGCACGGCCAGCGTCAGCAGCAGCGCGATAATGCCCAGCACTACCAGCAGTTCGATCAGCGTAAAACCGCCGCCGCGTCGGGATCCGGCTCGTCGCTTCATGGTTACCATTTGTTGTACGGGACGCCGTTCAAGCCGACGTTGTCCGCCAGCGAAAACACGTCGTAGACATCCTCGCCATCCTGCGGGCTGTCGGCGTCGCTGGCGTAGCTGCGCTTGCCCCAGGTCTGCGCCGGCGCCAGGCTGGTGTCCGGATTGAAGGGATCGCGGGGCATGCGGCGCAGGAAAAATACCTTGGTGCGCTTCGGGCTGCGCTGGTCCGGCACGCCGTCGACCAGCAGGTCCAGCGATTTCGGATAGCCGCTGGCATTCGTCTCCTTCAGGATGCGACCCTCGTCGAAGGCGCGCTTGTAGGCGTCGATGGCGTAGCGAATCTCGTGCAGCGCGCTGCGCAATTCCTGTTCCTGGCGGCGCTGCACCGTCACCTGCGACACCGGGATCACCAGCGTGCCGAGCAAGCCGAGGATCGCCAGCGTGACCAGCAATTCGATCAGGGTGAAGCCAGCGCGGCGGCGCTGAAGGAACAGGCTAGACATCATTTTGGCGCGTCAGCCGGCACGGGCGGCGGCGGCGGCGGCGCCCCCACCGGCACCGGCTGGCCCGGGGAATAGTTCAGCGACGACTGGATCGGCGCCGGCTGGCCGGACGATACCGGCAGCGACGACGTCGGCTGTCCTGGAGATTCGACTTGCGGCGCCTGCGGCGGCGGCGGCGCCACGGCCGGCGGCGCCGAACTGGCCGGCGGCGGTTCCGGCAGCGCTTCCGGCGGCGCTTCCGCCGCGGCAGCCGGGGCAGGCGCCTGGGCCGCCGCGTCCGCGGCCGGCGCGGCGGCCGGAAGCGGAGCAGACGCACGCAGCGTCGTCTGCGGCGTCGCCACGCTGGCCGGACGCACCGCCTGGGTCTGCGTCGGCGGCATCGGTGCCCGTCCCGCCGGCGCGGCATAGGCCGGCGCCGGCAGCGCGGACGCCGGCTGGCCGGCGCGCGCATTCCCCGGCAACTGGGTTGGCAGGCGCGGCGTCATGTCGGGGCGGCGGCGGAAGCTGCTCTCGGTGCCGGCCGAAAATTCCGACACCGACAACTCGGGACGCTGCACGCTGCGCACGATATGCGGCGTGATCGACAGTACGATCTCCGACTTGGAATGGTCGCCATGCTTGGAGCCGAACAAATAATCGAGCAGCGGCAAGTCGCCAATGCCGGGAATGTTATTCCCGCTATTGCTTTCCGTATCATTGATCAAGCCAGCCAGCACCTGGTTTTCGCCATCTTTTAACTGCAGCATCGTCGACGCCTGGCGCGTGCCGATCTGGAACACCGTATTGCCGCTGCCGGTCTTGATGCTCTGGGTGACGCTGCTGACCTCGAGGGAAATGCGGATCGCCACTTCATCGTTCAGATAAATCGTCGGTTCGGCGTTCAGCGTCAGGCCGACGTCGACATAACTGACCGATTCCGACACGAAGCCGCCGACGCCGGGCGACACCGTGGACGATACCACCGGCACCTTTTCGCCGATCAGGATCTTCGATTTTTCATGGTTGCGCACGCGGATGCGCGGATTGGCCAGCAACTTCGAATCGGTATTCGTCGCCTGCGCATTGATCGTCACGGCGAAACCAGGCGAGGCGCTGGCGATGCCGATGCTGCCGCTGCTGACGTGGTTCAGGTCGGCCAGCGTCAACCCGCTGCCGGCGGTGGTGCTCAAGGGCGTCAGCGTCGCGCCCACCGGCCACTGCACGCCCAGGTCCTGGACCCGTTCGCGGTTCACTTCCAGCACCTCGACCTCGAGCATGACTTCCGGCTCGGCCACGTCCTGGGTCTTGACCAGGCGCTCGGCCAGCTTGATCGCTTCCGGGCTGTCGCGTACGATCAACAGGTTGAGTTTTTCATCGACCACGACGTCGCGCGTCTTCAGGATGGTCTTCAGCGTGTTGGCCACCAGCTTCGCCTCGGCGTTCGCCAGGTAAAAGGTCTTCACCTGCATTTCCTGGTAATCCTTCTGCTTGGCGGCCAGGTTCGGATAGATCAGGATGGTGTTGTCGTCCATGATCTGCTGCTCGAGCTGATTGCTCAGCAGCAGGAAATAGATGGCCGATTCGA
>DASYLQ010000109.1:0-8149 GCA_036009485.1 Janthinobacterium sp. | reverse complement strand
CAGGCGCGCGGTCAGCAAGGTGGCGCAGCCGCCGGCCAGGTAAATCCAGGTGATGTCGCCCGGCTGTATGCCCAGGTTATTCACCAATACAGGCGAAATGAAGGGAATCACCAGCATGCTCGCCATCATGTTGATACCTGTGAGCAGGAAAGCCAGCAAATGCCGCGGCACCAGAAAGAGTTGGAGCAGATTCGGCAGCACTTCGGCCAAGGGTGTCTTGCGCTCGCCGAGGTGGGCGGTCAGCGAGGGCAGCACGCGCGCCGCGCCGATCAGGATAGGCAGGGAAAACAGGCCGAGCAGATAAAACGGCGCTTGCCAGCCGATATGCGCCGCCAATGCGATGCCGGTTGGCACCCCGGCCACGGCGGCCAGGCTGAACGAGGTCATCACGATGCCGGTCGCGGCGCCGCGGCGGTCGGCGGGAATGACGTCGCCGATGATGGCCATCGTCATCGCGCCGAGCACGCCGCCGGTCAAGCCGGCAAAGGCGCGCGTCAGCAGCAGGACAGGGAAAGTCGGCGCCAGCGCGCACGCCACGTTCGACAGGCTGAACAGGCAAAAAATCGTCAACAGCAGGCGTTTGCGGTCGAAGCGGTCGATATACGTGGCGGCGAACAGGCCGGACAGACCGGCGCACCACGCATAGACGGACACGGCGCCGGACACGGCCGCAGGGCTGACGGCAAACGCGTGCATCAGTTGCGGCGCCAGCGGCATCATCACCATGAAGTCCATGATGACGGTGAACTGGGTCAGCGCCAGCAACCACAAGAGCACGCGCTCCCGCGCCGGCGATAAGGGATGTAAGGCAGCGGCCATATTTTTCTTTTTCATGGTGAAAGGATAGTGTCTACAGAGCCTGGATGTCGGCGCCGGCCTGGCGCAGGATAGCGCCGATCCGCTGCGTCCGGGCGACATCGGCGGCAAGCATACCCGAAATAGCCGCGGCAAGAAGTACCCGGCCAGCGCTCATCGCAGCACAAACCCGGCTTTAATTGAATGCCGACAAGCAAAAGTCCAGCGAATCGAGGTTTGATAGACATCGTTCGCAAGCAATGCGGGCAGCAAAGTTTTTCCCCCGGAAGCAGCGCACATGGAAAGGCGAGCCTCACATGACCCCATCGCCACCAGGAAGATGAAATCCGCATGGCGGCGCCGGATTGAGCCCGGCTTGCCGGGCCGCCGCGAGAAAGCCGAACGCGGTGACACTCAGGTCGTGACGGTGGGCTTGGACAGCCCGGTGCGCCGGCTGATGTCGGCGACGCTTTCGGCGATCGCAATCAGGCTGGCCAGCGCCTGCTGGGTCGGGATGGCGTGGCGCGCCGGATCGGCCTCGTATTTTTCCAGGTACACGCGCAGCGTCGCGCCCTCGGTGCCGGTGCCGGACAGGCGGAACACCACGCGCGAACCGTCCGTCATGACGATGCGCACGCCCTGCTGCTTCGACACCGAGCCGTCGACCGGATCGGTGTAGCTGAAATCGTCGGCGAAATCGACGCTGTGCCCTTCCATCTGCGTCCCTTTCAGGCCGGCCAGCTGTGCGCGCAGATGCGTCATCAAGCCCTCGGCCCTGGCCTTGTCGATGGCTTCGTAGTCGTGGCGCGAATAATAATTGCGGCCGAAGCGGGACCAGTGTTCGGCGACGATGGCATTCACCGACTTGCCGCTGGCGGCCAGCAGATTAAGCCAGAACAGCACGGCCCACAGGCCATCCTTTTCGCGGATATGGTCGGAGCCGGTGCCGTAGCTCTCTTCGCCGCACAGCGTGGCCTTGCCGGCGTCCAGCAGGTTGCCGAAAAACTTCCAGCCGGTCGGCGTCTCGAAACACGGCACGCCGAGCGCCTTGGCGACGCGGTCGGCCGCGCCGGACGTCGGCATCGAGCGGGCGATGCCCTTGATGCCGGCGCGGTAGCCGGGCGCCGCGCCGGCGTTGGCGGCCAGAATCGCCAGGCTGTCGGACGGCGTCACTTCGAGGTTGCGGCCGACGATCATGTTGCGGTCGCCGTCGCCGTCCGACGCGGCGCCGAAATCCGGCGCGTCGGGCGCCGTCATGATGGCCACCAGACGGGTCGCGTTGGCCGGGTTCGGATCCGGATGGTGGCCGCCGAAATCCTCTTCCGGCGTGCCGTTGATGACCGTGCCCCTGGCGGCGCCGAGCAAGCCTTCCAGGATCGCCGTGGCGTACGGTCCGGAGACCGCGTGCATGCCGTCGAAGCGCATCGTGAAGCCGCCGGCGAAGAGTTTTTTGATGGCGCCGAAATCGAACAGCTTCTGCATCAATTCGGCATAATCGGCCACCGAGTCGATCACTTCGACTTCCATCTGTTCCAGCTTGCCGCTGCCGATCTTGTCGATGTCGATGCCGGCGCCGTCGCTGATGCGGTATTGCGTGATGGTTCGGCTGTGTTCGTAAATCTCTTCGGTGATCTTTTCCGGCGCCGGCCCGCCGTTGGCGATGTTGTACTTGATGCCGAAATCGCCGTCCGGGCCGCCCGGATTATGGCTGGCGGACAGGATGATGCCGCCGAAAGCCTGGTGCTTGCGGATCACGCAGCTGACCGCCGGCGTCGACAGGATGCCGCCCTGGCCGACCAGCACCTTGCCGAAACCATGCGCGGCGGCCATGCGCAAGATGGTCTGGATCGCCGTGCGGTTGTAAAAGCGCCCGTCGCCCCCCAGCACCAGGGTCTTGCCTTGGCAATCGGCCAGGGTGTCGAACACCGACTGGACGAAATTTTCCAGGTAACGCGGCTGCTGGAACACCCTGACTTTCTTGCGCAGGCCGGAAGTGCCGGGCCGCTGCTCGTTGAAGGGGGCGGTCTGTACTGTCTGTATCGTCATATTCACTCCTGGGTCGATAGGCACGGACCGCGGCGAAGAATAAACGAAACTGCGGTCACTATCGCCTTTGTACCAATATTATCCATAAACCGGCGCACGTTGCACGGCAACTTTTCCTTTGCAGCGGCAGCGGCCCGCGTATATGATTGCCGATCGAATAAGATGGACGCATAGTCAAATCATATCCTGGGCCATGGACGACAAACTGGATATGCGCATCAAGATGTGCATCAGGCCGACCGCCGAAGACTTCGCCACGATCCACCATGAGCTGGGCCACGTGTATTACTTCCTGGCTTACCGCCAGCAGTCCTACCTGTTCCGCAACGGCGCCAACGACGGTTTCCATGAAGCGATCGGCGACACCATCGCGCTATCGATCACCCCTGACTACCTGAAAAAGGTCGGCCTGATGGACCAGGCGCCGCCTGGCGGCGCCGACATCGGCCAGTTGCTGCAGCGGGCGCTGAGCAAGGTCGCCATCCTGCCGTTCGCTTACACGGTCGACAAATGGCGCTGGGACGTCTATGGCGGCAAGACCAAGCCGGCCGACTATGACAAGGCGTGGTGGGCATTGCGCGAAAAATACCAGGGCGTGAAGCGTCCGGCCCCCATCAGCGGCGACGGTTTCGACGCCGGCGCCAAGTTCCACGTCGCCAGCGACACGCCGTATGCGCGCTACTTCCTGGCCGACCTGCTGCAATTCCAGTTCCACCGCGCGCTGTGCCGCGAAGCCGGCTACACCGGCCCGCTGTACCGCTGCTCGATCTACGGCAACGAGAAGGCCGGCCGGAAGCTGCAAGCCATGCTGGCCATGGGCGCCAGCAAATCGTGGCCGCAAGCGCTGAAGGCCATTTCGGGCGAGGACCGCATCGACGGCGCCGCCATCATCGACTATTTCGCGCCGCTGAAAACCTGGCTGGACGAGCAAAACCGCTTGCTGGCTGCGGCGGAACAGGCGAAGAAGTAAGCGCGGCAGTCAGCGCGAGCGTGGCGATGCCCCATGATGAAGGCGTAGACCTGGATAAAGTCGAAAGGCGTCATGCTTTTGGCACCGTCCTTGTCAACCGGTCTGCGGCAGCAGTTCGATGCGCTCCAGGCGGCTGCGGACCAGGGCCTCGATCTCGGCCGGCGCCACCGCCCGGCTCAGGCAAAAGCCGAACGCTTCGTCGCAACCCATCGCCGTCAACTGCTCCAGCTGGTGGCTGGTCTCGACGCCGCCGGCGATCACCCGCATCTTCAGCGTATGCGCCATGGCGATGATGGCGCTCACCAGGGCGCCGTCATCACCGGCGCCGCGCCCGTCCCGGCGCCGCTCGCCGCCCGCGCCCTCATGCGCTCCCGCAGGCACGGCTGCAGGCAGTCCGCGGCGCAGGCCGTCGATAAAGGATTTGTCGATCTTGACGGTGTCGACCGGGAAGCGCCTGACGTAGTTCAGCGAAGCGTAGCCGGTGCCGAAATTGCTGATCGAAATACCCATGCCCAGTTGCTTGAACTGCTGCAGCACGGCTTCGCAATTCTGGTTACGGTCGATCAAGATGCCCTCGTTGATCTCGAGCTCGATGAAGCGGCCCGGCACGCCGGCCTGCACCAGCAGCGCGGCGACGCTGGCGGCGATATCCTTCTGGTAAAACTGGCGCGTCGACAGGTTCACCGAGACGGTCAGCGGCTGGCCCATGTCGATCCAGCGCCTGGCCTGCGCCACGGCGGTCGCCAGCACCCAGGCGCCGACCGGCAGGATCAGCGCGCTCTCTTCCAGGATAGGCATGAAATCGAGCGGCATCACCAGGCCCAGTTCCGGGTGGCGCCAGCGGATCAGCGCCTTGACGCCGGCGATGCGCTGCGTCTTCAAGTCCAGCTTCGGCTGGTAGGTGAGGATGAATTCGTCCTGCTCCAGGGCGTGGCGCAGCGCCGTTTCCAGGATCATGCGCGAATACGCCCTGGCCTGCATGCCCGGCGCGTAGCGCTGGCAGGCGCCCAGGCCGCGCCGCTTGGAGGCGTACATCGCCAGGTCGGCCTTTTTGATCAGCGCATCGACCTCGCCGGCGTCGTCCGGATACATCGCCATGCCGATGCTGGCCGCCACCGCCAGGCTGTGCCGGCCGAGCTGGAAAGGCGCCGCCAGCGCCGCCAGGATTTTCGCCGCGACGCCTTCGGCATCCTGCGCCGTGCGCATCTCGGTCAACAGGATGACGAATTCGTCGCCGCCCTGGCGCGCTACCGTGTCGACCTGGCGCACGCAGGATTGCAGGCGGCTGGCAAACTGCACCAGCACCTGGTCGCCCGCTTCGTGGCCCAGGCTGTCGTTGATCTGCTTGAAGCGGTCGATGTCGATGAACAGCACCGCCAGCAGGCTGCAATGGCGCCGCGCACAGGCGATGCCGTGCTCCAGCTGGATCTGGAACAGCAGGCGGTTGGGCAAGCCGGTCAGGCCGTCGTGGTGGGCGATGAATTCCAGCCGCGCCTCGACGTCGCGGCGCTCCGATACGTCGTGCAGCAGGATCACCGCGCCCGGCTGCGGCGCCAGCGGCGCACAGCTGTACTGGACATCGACGCTGCTGCCGTCGAGCCGGCGCAGGCGCGCGTCGCGGCCGCTTTCCAGCACTCGCGCGCCGTCCTGGCATGCCTGCACCTGGCGGTGGATGTCGACGGCGGCGCCGCCCTGCTGCACGGCCAGCATTTCGCCGACGGGAAGGCCGCCGGCCGCCATGCCGGGCCGGCCGGCCAGCGTGGCGGCGTGCGGGTTCAGATAAGACACCAGGCCGGCGGCGTCGATGCCGACCACCGCCGCCGGCAGCGCCTGCAACAGCGCCAGCGCGGCGTCGCGCTCGCGTTGCAGCGCTTCGCCGCGGTGCCGCAGGCGGCGCTCGCGGCGGTGGCCGCGCTGCTGCGACAGCAGCAGCGCAGTCACCGCCGCACACAGGCCGATCAGGAAAAGTGTCATGGCGCGGCGTTCCGCGGCAGGCCGGCGCCGGCCGCAAGGCGGCAAGCAAACGGAGTCGAGATGAGGGGCATGCGTTCCCTTTCGTCGCCGGCGGCGCCGGGCATCGCGTTTAATGCGGAAGGGAAATAATATAAGAAGCGCTCAGGTCCGCCCGCCCGATTAAATGCCGCTTGACCTGTATCAACTCGAAGCGTATCCCGCCGCGCGGTGCCGGCCTTCAGGCTTGCGGCAGGGCGCGCAAGCCGCGCCATCGGCATGGCTTGCCCTTTTTCCTGAGTGCTGACGCTACTTCAGCGCGGGAAAATCCAGGCTGTACAGATTGGTGCCCCTGTCGTCCGGCCCCAGATAGACCAGTTTATTGAATTTCAGGCCCAGTTTGGCCAGCAGTTTGTTGGAGCTGTGGTTGTCCGGCGACGTAATGCCGAGCAGGCGTTTCAGGCCGAGGTCGCGGCGCGCATGTTCGACCACCGCGGCGGCCGCCTCGTAAGCGTAGCCATGGCCCCAGAACGGCGGCAGCATGGCATAGCCGATATCCACTTCGGGCAGGGTGTCGCGCCGGATCAGGCCGCACAAGCCCATCGCGGCCAGGTCGCTGCGGCGCTCCACCAGGTAGAGCGAAAAGCCCAGCGTCCTTTGCTTTTCGCAAGGGCCCGCCAGGATCGCCTCGCGCGCCGCCTCGAGGCTGTGGATATGCCGTTCGCCGATGTTGGCGATCCAGGAGGGATCGTTCACCAGGGCCAGATAAAAGCCGGCGTCGCCGGCTTCGATGGTGCGCAGGTATAGGCGTTCGGTGGCGAGGATGCGCATCAGGCCGGCCAATCGGGACGGATTTCTATCTCTTTCAAAACAGCGGCTCCTGCGATGGGATAAGAAAATGATGAATTATTGTCATGTATTTTAAATGCCAAGTCCAGTCAATGGGCTTGTTTAGCGGCGCAGGCGGAAATCGACGAGCTGCGGCCGGCCCGGCAAGTTCAGCATGGCGGCGGCGCGCGGCGCCTCGCTGAGCACCTGGCCGCGGCGCATCACCAGGCGCCGCGCCGCGCGCAGGCGGATCGCCTCGACCGTGCTGCCGGCGTCGAGCATCACCAGGTCGGCGTGACGGCCCGGCGCCAAGCCGTAGTCGGCCAGGCCGAGGATGCGCGCCGGCGTCTCGGTCACCGCCATGAAACAGGCGTGCATCGCCTCCTGCCCGGTCATCTGCGCCACGTGCAGGCCCATGTGCGCCACTTCCAGCATGTCGCCCGAACCGAGGCTGTACCACGGGTCCATCACGCAATCGTGGCCGAAGGCGACGTCGATGCCGGCCGCCAGCATCTCCGGCACGCGGGTCATGCCGCGCCGCTTCGGATAGCTGTCGTGGCGGCCCTGCAGCGTGATGTTGATGAGCGGGTTGGCGATCGCCGCCACGCCGCCCTCGCGGATCAGCGGCAGCAGCTTGCTGACGTAATAATTGTCCATCGAATGCATCGAAGTCAGGTGGGAGCCGGTGACGCGGCCGTGCAGGCCAAGGCGGTTGCTGTGATACGCCAGCGTTTCGATGTGGCGCGACAGCGGGTCGTCCGATTCGTCGCAATGCATGTCGACCATCAACCCCTTTTCGGCGGCGAATTCGCACAGGATGCGCACCGACTCGGCGCCGTCGGCCATGCTGCGCTCGAAATGCGGAATGCCGCCGACGACGTCGACGCCCATCGCGATGGCGCGCTTCAAATTGTCCAGCGCGCCCGGGCTGCGCAGGAGGCCGTCCTGAGGAAAGGCGACCAGTTGCAGGTCAAGGTAGGGCGCGACGCGCTTCTTCACTTCCAGTAGCGCCTCGGCGGCCAGCAGGCGGTCGTCGCAAATGTCGACATGGGAGCGGATCGCCAGCAAGCCGCGCGCCACGGCCCAGTCGCAATAGGCGAGCGCGCGCTCGACCAGCGCCTGCTGCGTCAGTTCCGGCTTCAGTTCGCCCCACAAGGCGATACCCTCCAGCAGCGTGCCGGACTGGTTCACCCGCGGCAAGCCGTAGCTGAGCGTGGCGTCCATGTGGAAGTGGGCGTCGACGAAGGGCGGCGTGACCAGGTCGCCGGCGGCGTCGATCTCGCGCGCCCCGCTGTGCGGCAAGGCCGGCCCCATGGCGGCGATGCGGCCGTCGCCGATGGCGATGTCGACCTGGCGGCTGCCGTCCGGCAGGCTGGCATTGCGGATGACGACATCGACTTTTTCCATCTGCGGCTCCCGATATTGAATGTCCACGATTGTAGACAGATTCGCGCGCCTGGGCCAAACGCGCGGTTTTCGCCTGGCCATGTCGGATAAAGCGACAATGCTGCATTGCAACACAATTTAACAGATCAGCCAGTTTCATCATTCATCACGAGG
>DASYLQ010000108.1:0-2175 GCA_036009485.1 Janthinobacterium sp. | reverse complement strand
GCGGATCGCTTCCTGGCTGTTGCGGATGTGCTGCACCTGGCCATCGAGCAAGATCTCGCCGGCGTCGGCCCGGTAATAGCCGTACAGGATGCTCATCAGCGTAGACTTGCCGGCGCCATTCTCGCCCACCAAGCCATGGATGGAACCCTTGGCAATGCTGAAACTGACGTCGGAGTTCGCCTTCACCGCGCCAAAATGCTTGGATATATTGCGAAGTTCTACTGCTGGCTGCATAAGGTCAGGAGTCTGGAGTGGGTGGCTTGAACTAAAACCTCAAAACGCGCCGCACGGGGCAGGCCCCGGCGGCGCGCCGATAGGGTGAAAGGACGGGCTTAAACCCGGGTTTAAACCCGGGCTTAAACCGGGCAGCTGTTGCCGGCGCGGTAATCGATCACTTTGACCTTGCCGTCGATAATATCCTTGCGCGCGCCGAGCACGCGCTTTTCGATTTCCGGGGTGATCAGCTTGCGGTTGTTTTCATCCAGCGCCCAGTCGACGCCGCCTTCCTTCAAGCCCTTGTAGCTGACGCCGGCTTTCCAGGTGCCGTTCTTCATTTCCATGAAGCTTTCATAGACGGCATTGTCGACCCGCTTGACCATCGAGGTGAGGATGGTGCCCGGATAAAGATGGTTTTGGTTGGAATCGACGCCGATCGCCAGCTTGCCTTTTTCCTTGGCCGTTTGCAGCGTGCCCAGGCCGCTGCCGCCGGCCACCGCGAACACCACGTCGACGCCGCGCTCGAATTGCGAGCGCGCCAGTTCGCCGCCCTTGGCCGGGTCGCTCCAGGCGCCGGAACTGGTGCCGACCATGTTTTGCGCCACGTCGATTTTGGCATCGACCGCTTTCGCGCCCTGGGCGTAGCCGCATTCAAAGGTGCGGATCAGCGGAATGTCGACGCCGCCGATGAAGCCGATTTTTTTCGATTTGCTGGCCATCGCCGCCGCCACGCCGACCAGGTAAGAACCTTCGTGTTCCTTGAACAGCACCGAACTGACGTTGGGGCCTTGCGCCACGCCGTCGATCAGCACGAAATGGACTTTTGGGAATTCCCTGGACACTTTTTGCACCGCCTGGGTTTGCGCGAAACCGATCGAGGCGATCAAGTCCAGGTTTTTGCGCGCCAGGCCGCGCAGCACTTGCTCGGCCTGGGTATCGCTGCTGGCCTGGACTTCGATGAAGGAAATATTCGTCTCTTTCTTGAAACGGGAGGCGCCTTCAAAAGCCGATTGGTTGAAGGACTTGTCGAATTTGCCGCCGGCATCGTACACGATGCCCAGCCTGGGGTCGGCCGCCGAAGCGCCGGCAGCGACACACAGCGCCGCAATCGAGATGCTGAGTTGCTTTAATTTCATGAAGACTCCTGGAATATCGATATTGTACCCGACGCAACGGCTGCCTTGAGGGACCGTTTAGCTCTTCAGTAACTGAACAGACACGCCAGACACGCGTGATTCAGGGCGCTGCCAATCGTATCGAGTTGCCGATTCGGCGGACGCAGCGGTACATTTTTTCAACTATGCACTAGCGGTAATATGTATGACAAATACGATTTTTCTTCCTTATTTATATTTTTCTTAGATATATCGAGAACAAGCAGGGTCTGCTCCAGACGCTTCCCGGCGACGGTGCCAGCCTGGTGCAAGCGATCAACGACAAAGGACAGATTGTCGGGGCCTCGCGCGCGGGCGACCCTGCCTACACGCCGGGCTGCCGGGCGGCTACTCGGACGCCAGGGGCATCAACAACCGGGGCCAGGTGATCATTGCCAATGACCTCCCTGGCGGGTTCCTGTACGAACCCCGCAAGGGCATGCGCGCCCTGAACGACCTGGTCGATGCGGCCGACGGTGTGAGTGTCGTTTACCCGTAAGGTATCAACGACCGCCAGGAGATCGTGGGCGCCGAGTCCGGGTCCGGCAGGTAGCCTTGACCCCGACCCTTATTCAGCCGCGGCCGGATTGAGGATATTGAGGAAGGCGCGCACCACCGGCGCATCGTCCTGGGTGGTATGCGTAATGTACAAATTCGCCGACGGCGGATCTGTTTTTATCGGCAGGAAGATCACGCCCGGCCAGCCGATGCGGCTGGTCGTTTCCGGCATCAGCGCGACGCCCAGCCCCGCGCCAACCATCGCCAGCAAGGTCTGCGGCTCGGTGGCTTCCTGGAAGATCGTCGG
>DASYLQ010000107.1:0-2092 GCA_036009485.1 Janthinobacterium sp. | reverse complement strand
GAAAGACATGGTGCCGATGTCGCCGAAGGTGCCGACCATGCGGCCCTGGTAGGTGGCGCCGAGGGCGTCGCAGCAATCCTCGATCAGCCACAGCTTGTGCTTCTTGCACAGCGCGACGATGACGTCCAGGTTGTAGGGATTGCCCAGCGTGTGGGCCAGCATGATGGCCTTGGTCCTGGGCGAAATGGCCGCCTCGATCAGGCTGGCGTCGATATTGTAGGTGCCCAGCTCGACGTCGACGAAGACCGGCACCGCGCCGAATTGCAGGATGGGATTGACGGTGGTCGGGAAGCCGGCGGCGACGCCGATCACTTCATCGCCGGGCTGGATGGCGCGCGGCCCCAGCTTGGGCGAAGTCAGGGTGCTGAAGGCCACCAGGTTGGCCGAGGAACCGGAATTCACGGTGATCAGGTGCTTGACGCCGATGAATTGCGCCAGGCGCGCCTCGAACTGGTCGTTGAAGCGGCCGGTGGTCAGCCAGGCGTCCAGCGAAGCTTCGACCATCAAACCCATTTCCGGCGCGCCGACGACCTTGCCGGCCGGCGGAATGACGGTGACGCCCGCCTCGAAGGGACGCGGCGCGCTGGCCAGGGCGCCGTATTCGGCGACCAGCTGGAGGATTTGCGCGCGCAATTGTTCTTTGTTTGCTTGACTCATGTGACGACCTTACTGGATGGCGGTGTGTTGGGTGGCTTGATACTCTTCGATTTGGCGCAGCGTCAGCGCGCGCATGTCGGCGCCGTCGCGGTGCGCCTGGTGCCAGGCGACGATGCGGTCGATGGTCTGGCCCAGGTCCCAGCGCGGCTGCCACTGCAGGCGGCTGCGCGCCTTGGAGCAATCGAGTTTCAGGTAAGTGGCTTCGTGCGGCTGCGGCTCGCGCTCGAGTTCCCAGGCGGCGCCGGCGCCCCAGCTGCGGCAGAGGCGCTCGACCACCCATTCGACCGGGCGGGCGTCGGTGTCGTGCGGGCCGAAATTGAAGCCTTCGGCAAAGGCCGGGCCTTGGAGGTACAGGCTTTCGGCCAGCGCCAGGTAGCCGGACAGCGGTTCCAGCACGTGCTGCCAGGGGCGGATCGCGTGCGGGCTGCGGATCTTCACCGGCACGCCGGCGCCGATGGCGCGCAGCATGTCGGGGATCAGGCGGTCGGCCGCCCAGTCGCCGCCGCCGATGACGTTGCCGGCGCGGCCGGAACCGAGCGCGACCCCGTGCCCGGCATACTTGTCGGGATTAAAAAAGGAATTCCGGTAGCCCGCGGTGACCAGTTCGGCGCAACCCTTGCTGTTGCTGTAGGGATCGTAGCCGCCCATGGCCTCGTTTTCGCGGTAGCCCCAGGCCCATTCGCGGTTTTCATAACATTTGTCGCTGGTGACGTTGACCACCGCGCGCACGCCGGGCGTGTTGCGCACCGCCTCGAACAGATGCACCAGCCCCATCACGTTGACGGAATAGGTCTCGACCGGATGGGTGTAGGAATGGCGCACCAGGGCCTGGGCCGCCATGTGGATGACGATGTCGGGCGCGGCTTCGCGCATCGCCAGGGCCAGGGCGGCGCCGTCGCGCACGTCGCCGGTGATCGACTGCATGCCCCGCGCCACGGCGGCGCTGTCGAACAGGCTGGGCTTGCTGGGCGGGGCCAGCGCATAGCCGGTGACCTTGGCGCCCAGTTGCTGCAGCCACAGGCTGAGCCAGCTGCCCTTGAAACCGGTGTGGCCGGTCAGGAAAACCCGTTTGCCGGACCAGAAGGCGGGATTCATGGCCAGCGCTTCCATGGCGCCTTGCCGTTTTGCCACAGGTCTTCCAGCATGACCTTGTCGCGCAAGGTATCCATCGGCTGCCAGAAACCGCGGTGCAGGAAGGCGTCCATCTGGTTGTCGCGCGCGAGTTGCTCCATCGGCTGCTTTTCCCAGATGCTGGCGTCGCCGTCGATATAGTCGAGCACCTTGGGCGAGAGGACGAAATAGCCGCCATTGATCCAGTTGCCGTCGCCCTGGGGCTTTTCGGTGAAGCTGACGATGCGCTGCTGGTCCAGGTCGATGGCGCCGAAACGGCCGGGCGGCTGCACCGCCGTCATCGTCGCCAGCTTGCCGTGGGCGC
>DASYLQ010000106.1:0-4983 GCA_036009485.1 Janthinobacterium sp. | reverse complement strand
GCAAGTGATTCCGCGCATCTTGCCGGAGATGCTCAGCGATACCGACACGGGAAAGTCGCAGCGGGCCATGCAAGCCATGCTGGGCATGAAGAAAATCGACATCGCCGAACTGGAGGCTGCTTCAAAATGACGGTGGCGTCGTTGCAGCTCCTTGCCGTACAGGCGTACTGTCTTCGTCGCCGCGCCTGGCCACGCCCATTTTGAAACAGCCTCTTACGGCGCGCCTGCGCCGCCTGAGTCCCTTCAAATCCTGGTGCGGGCTGGGGGAAGCGCGATGAAAACCGAGAGCCCGATGCACGACGAAGCGCTCGCGCGATCGGTGAAAAACACGCTGGGATGAGACAGATAACAGGAGCCCGACACATGAACAGCACCCGCGGCGAGGCGGAGCGCGAAGCCTCAGGCAGCAAGGAAAGGACGCCGGCGCAAACACTGGAACATGAGGAAGAAGCGCTCGACGAAGCGCTGGAAGAGAGCTTCCCGGCCAGCGACCCGATCGCCGTCAACGTCGAGAAGTTCGCCAGGAAACCGGCTGAAACAGTCTCAAGCCCGACACCCGTATTTTAAGAAGCCGCCTTAAGAAGCCATCTCTTGCCGGTAACGCTGCTGCGCTTCCGCTTCCAGGCGCGCATCTTCGATTTCGCGCAGCACGGCGCCGACGTCGGCCTTGCGCTCGTCCTGCTTGAAGCGTCCGGTCAGCGCGGTTTCCGGCGTCAGCAGGCCGGCCTGGTACAGCGCCCAGATTTCCTTGCCATAGCGGGTGGCCAGCAGCGCCGGCGCGAACTGGCCGAAATACGTGCGCAGGTTGTCGACGTCGCGCTCGAGCATCGGTCCCGCGTTGGTATTGCCGGCCGCATCCACCGCCTGCGGCAAATCGATGATCACCGGGCCTACGGCGTCGACCAGGATGTTGTACTCGGACAGGTCGCCGTGGATGATCCCGGCGCACAGCATCAGCACCACCTGGCGCAGCAATTGCGCATGATACGACAGCGCCGTCGCCTCGCTCATCTCGACATCGTTCAGGCGCGGCGCGGCATTGCCGCTGGCGTCAGTGACCAGGTCCATCAGCAGCACGCCCTCGAAACAGATATACGGCGCCGGCACTTTCACGCCGGCCGCGGCGAGGCGGAACAGGGCATCGACCTCGGCGTTCTGCCACACTTCTTCCTGCATCTTGCGGCCGTAGCGGCTGCCTTTTTCCATGGCCCGCGCCTGGCGGCTGTTCTTGACCTTGCGCCCTTCCTGGTAGACGGCGGCCTGCTTGAAACTGCGCTGGCTGGCGTCCTTGTAGACCTTGGCGCAACGGATCTCGTCGCCGCAGCGCACCACGTACACGGTGGCTTCCTTGCCGCTCATCAGTTGGCGCATGACCTCGTCGACGAGACCTTCCTGCACCAGCGGTTCTATTCTTTTGGGTGTTTTCATCGATGCTTGGGTGTTCGCTTGAGGGGAAAAACGATTACAAGAAGCGAAGTGCTCCGGATCAGTCCGCCATCATAGTACCAAGCCGGACCTGATTACAGAAAAAATGTGTCGCGCCGCTGTGGCGTCATTGTCACGCCATCCGCCGCGCCTGGCGCCGCTGCGCCGCTGCGATCGCTTACAATGGCGCACCGACCGCCTTTCCTTCCGACCGTCTTGTCCGCTCTACTCTGCCCTTTCCCCGCCGTCCAGCCGCGCCGCCGGCAACTGCTGACGCCCGCCGGGCTGCAGGCATGCGCAGGCGTGCCCGAGGAATCGGGCAAACTGCGCCTGTTCGAGGTCGGCTGCGGCGGCGCCGCCGCTTTTTTGTCCGGGCATATCCCCGGCGCCGGCTACCTCGACACCAAGGCGATGGAACGGCCGCCGCTCTGGAACAAGGTCGACGACGCTTCCCTGCTGCGCCTGCTGCTGGAAAACGGCATAAGCAGCGCCAGTTGCGTGGTCTTATATGGACGCGATGGCGGCGGCACCCTGGCCGCCGCCCGGGCCGCCCACCTGCTGCTGTACGCCGGCGTGGCCGACGTGCGCCTGCTCGACGGCGGCCTGGCGGCATGGCGCGGCGCCGGCCTGCCGCTGCTGCGCGGCGCCGCACCGGCCCACGCGCCGGCGCCGGCCTTCGGCGCGTCCTTCCCCGCGCGCCCGGACTACCTGATCGATACCGCGGGGGCGAAAGCCTTGCTGGCGCAAGAAAACGGCGTGCTGGCCAGCATACGCAGCCGCGCCGAATTCATGGGACTGACCTCGGGCTACGGCTATATCGCGGCCAGCGGCGACATTCCCGGCGCGCGCTGGGGCCGGGCCGGCGCCGACGGCGATGTCAACAGCATGAGCGATTACCAACAGGCGGACGGCACGATGAAACCGGCCGCCGCGATCCTGCGCTTCTGGCGCCGCGCCGGCATCGGCCCGCAGCGGCGCACCGCGTTTTACTGCGGCACCGGCTGGCGCGCCTCGCTGGCGTTTTTCTACGCCTGGAGCATGGGCTGGGACGACATCTGCGTCTACGACGGCGGCTGGTATGAATGGAGCGCCGACCCGGCCAATCCGCTGGCGCGCGCCGGGCTATGCACGGCTGCGTCGTCCTGTCCTGCGCAGCAGCAGCTTCCCGCTGCTGCTGCCGGCATTTAATCATCGTTATCGACACAGCCAAGCTTGTTAGTGCGAAGAATAGCCTGATCCGGCGCCGGCCGCCATCCGCGCGCTATGTTCGTCCTTTCACAGACGCTGGCGGCGCCGGCTGGCATGCTGTCATTTCCCCGCTTTCCGGCATCGCCGCGAAGGCGGCCCGCATGGATCAAGCAACAGGAGATTTCATCATGGCAGACAAAAATTTGGCATTGGATGGCAAACGCGTGGCGGTGCTGATGACGGATGGCGTCGAACAAGTCGAATACACCAAACCCAGCAGCTTTTTGAAGGAACATGGCGCCGAGGTCACCCTGGTGTCGCCGAAAGGACAAGGCGCGCAAGTCCAGGGCATGAACCACAAGGACAAGGGCGACAGTTTCAAGGTCGACATGGATGTGCGCGACGCCCAGGCGATGAAATTCGACGCCCTGCTGTTGCCTGGCGGCGTAGGCAATCCCGATGAACTAAGGCTGAGCAAGGAATCGATCGCCTTCATCCGCGAATTCGCGCGCGAAGACAAGCCGATCGCCGCCATCTGCCACGGCCCGTGGACGCTGATCGACGCCGACGTCGTCAGGGGAAAACAGATGACCAGCTGGCCCAGCCTGCAAGTCGACTTGCGCAACGGCGGCGCCAGCTGGCACGACGAGCAGGTGGTGGTCGACGGCAAACTGGTCACCAGCCGCAAGCCGGACGATATCCCGGCCTTCAACGAAGCTTTCCTGAAAGTGTTGACGCAAGCATCGGCCGCGACCAGCGCCGTGCGCTGAAAAGCGGCGTTTTTTTAGCGCATTTCCAGCGGCGCAGCCCGGCGCGGCGGCGGCAAGGCGCGGTCGAGATCCTGCAAGTCTTGAGCCGTCAGCGCGATCTCCAGCGCCGCGCGGTTTTCCCGCACATGGAGCGGATCGACGGCTTTCGGGATCGCGATCACCCCCTCCTGCCCCAGCAGCCAGGCCAGGGCGATCTGCGCCGGGCTGGCGCCATGCCGTTGCGCGACCGCCTTCAAGCCCGGATTGTCCAGCAAGCGGCGCTGCTCGCTCGGCGACGATTCCAGCGGGGAATAGGCCATCAGCGGCACGCCCTGCGCCCGGCACCAGGGCAAGACATCCCACTCGACGCCGCGCCTGAGCAGGTTATACAAGACCTGGTTGGCGGCGACGCCGGCCCCGTCCGGCAAGGCCCGCGCTTCCTGCAAGTCGGCGCGGTCGAAATTGCTGACGCCGAAGTCGAGGATCTTGCCCGCCTTTTTCAGCGCCGCGAACGCTTCCAGCGTTTCCGCCAGGGGAATCGAACCGCGCCAGTGCAGCAGGTAAAGGTCGAGATGATCGCTGCCCAGGCGTTTCAGGCTGCGCTCGCAAGCGGCCTGCACGCCGCGCCGGTCGGCATTGTGCGGATAGACTTTGCTGACCAAAAAAACTTCATCGCGGCGTCCCTGGATCGCCGCGCCGACCACTTCCTCGGCGCCGCCGTCGCCATACATTTCCGCCGTGTCGATCAGGGTCATGCCCAGGTCCAGGCCCAGCCGCAGCGCATCGGCCTCGCGCTCCTGTTGCGCCGGATCTTCCCCCATGTACCAGGTTCCCTGCCCGAGCACGGGAATCGGGCGTCCGGACGGCAAAAGCAAAGTCTTCATGATCAGCTCCCAGGAACAGTAATCGGATTCAAGAAACCGGACGATTTACTTCATCGGCTCCAGCGTTAAAACGAGCGAAGCCGGCGTAACGGCGATCAGGGTCGGCGTGAACTGGACGCCGGCCATGCGCAAGTCTTCAGGGCGGAAATTATGTACGGAGACATCCTTGACGAGCTTGTCCACCACCAGGTTGGCGGCCTGCGCAAACTGGCGCTGGCGGCCCTCGTCGAGACCGTCGATGGCGACCCGCTCGACCTTGGCGTCGCCAAGAAAGACGGCGTTGCGCGTCAGGTCCACAACCAGCCGGCCGGACAAGGTCAGCGTGCCATGCCAGGATTGCCTGGTCAACGGCGGCGCCACCGAGACGTCCACGCTCAGGGCTACGCGCTGGCTCTCGGGCAGCAGCGCCAGTCGAGGATGGGCCAGTTGCACGTCGAGCAGGCTCATCACGCGATTATTCAAGGGAAAACGCCGTTCCAGCCCTTCCTGTAATTTACTCAGAGGCACTTCCACCTGGCGCGGGCCGATCAGGCTGGCGCATGAAACCAGCAGGCCGGCGCTCAACAGCGATGCGGCGATGGCGTGCAGGAAGCGCCTGCGGCGGGGTACGGCATGAACAGTCATTTCTTGTCCTATCAGAAAGGCAGCGAGCATATTACACCTGAATCCGGCTTGCGGCGCGCGGTGGACGCCTGAAACGCCAGCGCGCCGTCGGCGGCGATATCGATGTCGACCAG
>DASYLQ010000105.1:0-11093 GCA_036009485.1 Janthinobacterium sp. | reverse complement strand
TATTTCGCCTACCAAGACGTCATCTCATGCAGGAAAATCATCTTTTTTTGTGCATGATCAATGTGCGGCGTGACGATTTCTTTTTTTTCTAACGTGCTCTTATTGAAACACAAGCTGGAGCGAAATGATAATAAATCTTCTCAATCGAACGCGGCCCTTAAAAAAACCGTTTCTAGGGGCAAAAACAGTACAGGCGCGATAGCGCGGCCGATATCCTCAATGAAGTGTTGAAGGCGCCGATAAGCAAATGAGGTGCGGCGCGTGCATGGGCCGGCAAGAAATCGGCAGTCGGATCTTACGCCTTGCCCAGGAAATGCTGCCAATCGCATTCTGTAATGTCATAATGCCTTGCAACGATATGCCAGCTGCGAAAATAACGCGGCCCAAGGTGAGGGAGAATGAAATGATCAGGTATATGGGCAGTAAAACGACGCCGGAAGGGGCGACCTTGTATGTGTTTTTGGTCAACGGGGCGCAAAAGGAAGTCAGGGAGGGCGCGTTGAAGCAGTATCCGGGCTGTTACGAGGCCTTGCCGCCCGCAGCGAAACAGAAAATCGAGGCGAACCGGCGCTGGATATCGAATTTATAAGGCCGTCGCGGCCGGGTCCGCGCGGCATGGCGTTTAACCTGGCAATGGAGAAATCATGAGCAAAGCGCAAGACAGCAAGAAGGAAGCCAAGAAGGAACCGGCGAAGACGATGAAAGAGAAGAAAGAGGCCAAGAAGGTCAAGAAGGAAGAGCGCAAGCGCTAAGCCAACATGCCAGTCTTGCCCGATTTTTTCCCGCATGGCTGCGCGGCGCGCGCCGGGCTGGCCTGCTTGCTGCTGGCCGGTTCAAGCTGCGGCCCGGCCCAGGCAGCTCCGCCGAGCACCTTCGGGACCGTGGTCGGCAATGCCGTGCTATGCCTGAATAATCTGGACAACAAGTATTTTTATTCCTATCTGGCGGCGGCGTTCGGCGTGCCCTACAAGCACGACGGCGGCGCCTTCTGGTTCAAGACCACCGGCGCCACCTTGTGGGGCGCGCCCATCCTGGAAGTGATCGTCAGCGACGATACCAGCGCACTGGCCTTCATCGGCGCCATCGCCGACACCACGCCGGAAAACCTGGAACCGATGGTGACGGCATCGGTGGGCTTGCACTACACAAAAAAAGACGCCTCGGCCTTTCCAGTCCGCGCAGCTTTGGCCGGCAGCAAGATCATTTACTTCAACACCAGGTCGAAAGTCTATTGCGCCGAATACAAGCCGTTGCCGCCGCCCGATGCCCGCTGAGAGGCCGTTTGGCCGCATGGCTTATCATGGCCGTCATTCGAGTGCGCCGACTATATCCCAGGGTTTCCATGTACACGCAATTTTTCAGCCTGAAGCAATCGCCGTTTTCGATCGCGCCCGACCCGCGCTATCTCTTCATGAGCGAGCGCCACCGCGAGGCGCTGGCGCATCTGCTGTACGGGGTCGGCAGCGGCGGCGGCTTCGTGCTGCTGACCGGCGAGATCGGCGCCGGAAAGACCACCGTGTGCCGCTGCTTCATGGAGCAGATTCCGGACAATTGCAAGCTGGCCTATATCTTCAATCCCAAGCTGTCGGTGGAAGAATTGCTGCTGTCGATCTGCGACGAGTTCGGTATCGGACTGGCGCCGCGCGAGGGCAGGGCCAGCGTCAAGACCTATGTCGACGCGATCAATGCCTATCTGCTGCGCAGCCATGCGGCGGGACGCAACAATGTGCTGGTGATCGACGAAGCGCAAAACCTGTCGGCCGAAGTGCTGGAGCAATTGCGCCTGCTGACCAACCTGGAAACCAATGAGCGCAAGCTGTTGCAGATCATCTTGATCGGCCAGCCGGAATTGCGCGTCATGCTGGCGCGGCCGGAGCTGGAGCAACTGGCGCAAAGGGTGATCGCGCGCTACCACCTGGGCTCCCTGACGCAGGCGGAAACCGGCAGTTATATAGGCCACAGGCTGGCGGTGGCCGGTGCGGCCGCGGCGGCGCTGTTCCCGCAAGGCTTGATGTCCACCATCCACCGGCTGAGCAAGGGCGTGCCGCGCCGCATCAACTTGCTGTGCGACCGCGCGCTGCTGGGCGCCTACGTGGAGAACCGGGCGCAAGTGACGCCGAATATCTTGCGCAAGGCGGCGGCCGAAGTGTTTTCCGGCGCTACTTTGCCCTCGGCGGCGAAGCCGTCCTGGGCGTATGTGCTGGCGGGTTTGGCGGCGGGCGCGGTCATCAGCGGCGCCGCCGCCTGGCACTTGCTGCCGCGCGACGCGGCGCCGGTCAAGGGCGCGGCGCCGGCTGTCACGCAAAGCGCGGCGCCGTTGAGCAAGCCGGCTGCCGCGCCGGCCGCGCAGCTGCCGGCCTCCGCCTCCGTCGGCAGCGATGCCGCCTTGCGCGAACTGGCAGGCTTGTGGGGCGAAGTCTTGCCGCCGGGCGAGCCTTGCCAGGCCGCCCTCAAGCTGAACCTGCGCTGCCACCAAAGCAAGGGCGGCCTGGATGAATTGCGCCTGCTCGACCGGCCGGCCGTGTTGAGCTTGCATGACGATCCAGCCAGCGTCTCGTACGCCGTGCTGACGCATCTCGGCGAGAACGGCGCCACCGTGCATGTCGGCGGCAAGCAGCAGTTGCTCGGCTATGCGGCGCTGGCGGCGCGTTTCGACGGCGACTTCACCACTTTCTGGCGCGCGCCGCACGGCTGGCGCGACGAAGTGTCGGCGGGCGACCGCGGCCCGGACGTGGATTGGCTGGCAAAACGGCTGGCCCAGTTGAACGGCTTGTCCAAGCCGGCCGACAAGCAGCCGCTGGATGCCAATATGCAGCGCTTGCTGCGCGAATTCCAGGCCAGCCAGAAGCTCAAGGCCGATGGCGTGGCCGGCCCGAAAACATTCATCCGCCTGATCCAGCTGGGCGGCGGCAAGGAGCCGCGCCTGCTGGCCGTTAGCCATGGCGCCGATGCCGTAGCGGGGAAATAATATGTCCTATATTTTGGAAGCATTGAAAAAAGCCCAGGCCGAACGGCAATTGGGCGCCACGCCGACGATCCATGCGCCGCAATTGCACAGCGCCGCGGACGGCGCCGGCGCCGGCGCCGTCTTGCGCAAGCCCCTGTGGCTGGCGCTGGCGCTGCTGGGCGTGGCCGTCGTGGCCATGGCCGTGATGATGTGGCGGCAGGCGCGGCCAGGCGCCGTGCTGGTCGTGGCGCCGGCTCCGGCGCAGACGCAGCAAGCCGCGCCGCCAACGGCGGCGGCGCCATCATTGCCGCCAGTTGCCAGGCGGACGAGGCCGCAGTCCAGGGATGCCGCTCCGGCGCCGGCAATGAAAACCGCGCCGGCGCCGCTTGCCGCAAACATCGTAACGCCGCCTGCCGCCAAACCGGCCGAGCCGGCCGCAGCCGGCAACCCGGCGCCCCTTTCCGCCGCGGCATCCGACGATAATTTGCCGGCCCAGCGTGAATTGCCCGATCCGATACAGCAGCAGATTCCGCCTGTCGCCATCGGCGGGTATATCTATTCCAAAAATCCGGCGGACCGCCTGTTGCTGATCGATAAGATATTGCGGCATGAAGGGGAAGAGCTGGCGCCCGGCCTGACGCTGGAAAGGCTCTTGCCGAAGGCGGCGATATTCAATTTCCGCGGCTACCGCTACCGCGTTCCCTACTATTGACGCCTGCTATTGACGCCTGCTGTTGACACCGTTGCGCCGGCGGCACTGTGCCCTGGCGCCGGCTGGCCGATTGTGATCTTTCCCTACAACCATGCCTGCGTATAATGGCGTTTTGTGCGCAGTTGAAAGGCCAGTCCATGCATCGAGAATCCCCCGCGCCGGCGTCTTGTGTCGTCGCCATCGTCGGTCATTCGGGCGGCGGCAAGACCACCTTGCTGGAATTTCTCGTCTCCCGGCTAGCAGCGTCAGGCTTGCGCGTGAATATCATCAAGCACAGCCACCACGACCTCGAGCTGGAGCCGCCGCGCAAGGACAGCGCCCGCTTGCGCGCGGCCGGCGCGGCGGAAGTGATGGTGGCGTCGCCCTTTCGTTTCGCCATCGTTCACGAATTGCGCGGCGCCGCCGAACCGACGCTGGACGCGCAACTGGCGCGCCTGGCGCCGGCCGACCTGACCCTGGTCGAAGGCTTCAAATTCAATCCCTTGGCAAAACTGGAAGTGTTCCGCCCCAGCCTGGGCAAGCCGGCCCTGTATCCGCTCGACCCGCACATCCGCGCGGTCGCTTCCGACCAGCCGGCGCCGGCCGGCCTGCCCGCCGGCCTGGCCTGGCTGGACTTGAATGCGCCCGAGGGTGTGCTCGCCTGGCTGCAAAGTCACATCAGAAAATGTGCGCGGCGATAAATAAATTTGACGGGCAGCCTAAAGTATCCCCCGAGGCCATCCGTTAATCCAGGCAGACCCTTAATGGAGAATGATATGGACGTTACCGGAATTGCCCAGTTGTCAACGAATTTGGCCAACACGGGAACCAAGGAAGCGGTTGATATCGCGGTGCAGAAAAAAGCCATGGATGTCCAGGCATCGTCGGCGGCTGCATTGGTGCAAGCCTTGCCGCCCGTGACTTCGACGCAAAACCTGCCTGCCCACCTCGGCAACAAAGTCAATACCACCGCCTGAGTGCGGACCGCGGCGCCCGACGCCGCCCAGCGCAATATGCCTGGTATCGCCCGGAACAGCTCCTGGCGCTGCCGGGCTTTTTTACGCCTGAGGTCTTGAAAACCGCGCTTGTCCTGAAAAGCGATAACGATATTTGTTATTTCTCGGTAGAATCGCAGGATGCGCTTGCCCCTGTTCGGGAGCCCGTAAAAAAATAATGCATGTGTGTGTAAGGAATGGCATAGCTGCCGCGACTATCGTCCAGTTACACGAATTTGCAAGGGCTTATTTGAACCTGACCGGCTGTTTAGGGCACTCACTTCAGCTGTTTTCATCGTACTTACCTACTTATTTATTTGCTACTTACTTACTTTTTCTAAATGAGGAGAATCACCATGAACAAGCGTCAAGCCCTGATCGCCGCCGCCCTGGTCAGCGTCTGCGCCGCAAGCGCCGGCACCGCTTTTGCCGCCAGCGACAAGGAAAAATGCTTCGGTATCGCCAAGGCCGGCCAAAACGATTGCGCAGCTGCAAACGGCTCACACTCTTGCGCCGGCCAGTCGAAAACCGACATGGATGCAGGCGACTGGAAATACGTCGCCAAAGGCACTTGCGAAAAGGCCGGCGGCAAAATGAGCGCACCGAAGTAATCGGCCCTCATCAGCGGGTCCCCGGCCATGTCTTTTACTCCAGCTTCAGAACAGATGCTGGGCGTCGGAGTCGGTTTGCGGGCCCCGCATTACCGCCGGTTCATCGAGCAGCGGCCCGCAACGGGCTGGCTCGAAGTCCATACTGAAAATTATCTCGATCAAGCCGGTTGGGACTGGCACGCACTGCAATTATTGCGGCGCGATTATCCCATCAGCCTGCACGGCGTCGGCCTCGGCCTGGGGTCCGCGCGCGGCTTTTCCGAACACCATTTGCAACGCGTGCGCAGTCTCGCCGAGCGCGTCGAGCCGGTCCTGGTTTCCGAGCACCTGTGCTGGGGCGCGGTATCCGACCGCCATTTGAACGACTTGCTGCCGATGACGCTGAACCGGGCGGCGCTGGACCTGTTGTGCGAGCGCGTGGCGCGGGTCCAGGATGTGCTGAAACGCAGCATCATGCTGGAAAACGTCTCGGCCTATCTGCGTTTCCGCGAAGATTCGATGAGCGAGGCGGAATTCCTGGCCGCGCTGGCCAGCCGCACGGGTTGCCGCCTGCTGCTGGATATAAACAATCTGTACGTTAACCAATGCAACCACCAGGAAGATGCGCTGGCCGCCATTGCCGCGCTCGCCGTCGGCAGCGTCGGCGAGATCCACCTGGCTGGCCACCTGGTTACGCCGCACGCGCTGATCGACCATCACGGCGCCGAGGTGGCGCAACCGGTGTGGGCATTGTATGCAGCGGCCTTGCGGCGTTTTGGCCCGGTGCCGACCCTGATTGAATGGGATACCGATATTCCCGCGCTCGAAGTCTTGCTGGGCGAAGCGGCCAAGGCGGCCGCCATCGCCGCCCCCTATCGTGAGCGCGCCCTGCCCGCGGCGCCGACAGCGAAGGGGGCCGTTGCCGGGAATGGCGCCGCCGCCGACAGCATGGCCCCGGTGCAGCAACAGTTTGCCCGCGCCCTGTTCCAGCCCGCCGAGGCGCAAGCCTTCCTGGCACACTGCAAGGGCGACGACAATCAGCATCGCCTGGCCTTATATCGCGGCAACCTGACGGCGACCTGGGACAAGACCCTGTCCAACGTCTACCCGGTGCTGCGCGAACTGGTCGGCGAAGAATTCTTTGGCGGCTTGAGCCGCGAATACGGTTTCGCCCATCCGTCGGACAGCGGCGACCTGAACCTGTTTGGCGCTGCATTTGCCGAATTTTTGGCCGGCTTCCCGCATGTGACCGACTATCCTTATCTGCCCGACATGGCGCGCCTCGAATGGGCTTTGCACCGCGCCCATTATGCGGCGGACGCCACGGGAATTGCCGCGCAACGCATCGCCGCCCTCGGGCCCGAACAAATTGAAAGCGTCTGCCTGAAGCTCAGTCCGGCCTGCGCCTTGCTGGCCTCGGAATGGGCGATCGCGCCCTTATGGCGGGCGCATCAGCCGGGAGGGGCCGGTTTTCCCGCCGACATGCAGCGCGAGACGTATGCGGTGGTGGCGCGGCCGGCCTGGAAAACCCAGGTGCTGGAACTCGGCAAGGCGGCGCATGCGGCATTGACGGTGCTGGCGGCCGGCGGCAATGTCGGCGCCGCGCTGGATGCCGCTTTCGAACTGGATGAGGAATTTGCCGTGCCTTTTCACTTGCAGCAATGGCTGGAGCACGCGCTGATCGTCGATATTTATTGAGAAAACCACGTGAATAAAATTCTCGTTTTACATCGCTTCTCCACCCGTCTCGATACCTCCATCGCGGAATGGGGCGGCTCCCTGATGAGCCTGGCGTTGCGTCTTTATGCCGGCTGGCAGTTTTTCAAGGCGGGCCTGGTCAAGTCGAGCGACTGGGGCGCCACGCTGGCGCTGTTCCACGATGAATACCGGGTGCCGCTGCTGCCGCCCGACCTTGCGGCCTATGCCGGCGCGGCGGGAGAGCTGACTTTTCCGGCGCTGCTGTTCGTCGGCCTGTTCTCGCGCCCGGCGGCGCTGGGCCTGTTCTTCGTCAACGGCATGGCGGTCATTTCTTACCCGCAGCTATTCAAATATGAATGCCCGGCGGCGCTGAACGACCATTTTTATTGGGGAGCGATGCTGCTGGCCGTGCTGGTCTTCGGTCCTGGCCGCTTTTCCCTCGATTATTTGCTCGGGAAAAAAACCATGGCCATGTCCGGCAGGGGATAAGGCAGCTATTTGCCGGCTGGCGTGTCGAAGGCGCGCAACACCTTGGCCTCGCCCGTTTGATCCTTGAGCAGTTCGCTGGCGAGGCGGGTCGCCTCGATCATGCGCTCCAGCTGAGTGTCTTCGAAGCGGCACAGTTCTTCCGTCGCCGCCTGCAAGGCCAGCGCCAGTTTGGCCCTGGCGTTCTGGTACACGACGCTGGTGTACTGGTCGGTATTTTTTAATAATTCCTCTGCATTCTCGATCACTTGGCGCAGGTCGCCTATCAGTCGTTCCTGAGTCTGCATGCTTTGTTCAGGACTGCTGCCCATGGCGTCCCCCTTCCAGCTGGTTGAGATAAAACTAACAATATAAATAAGGACACTTTAAACGACTTGATAAAAATCAAAGCAAGAAGTAGGCCGCCTTAAAAGCGCGTTAGCGCTCGCTGGCAGGGCTTGCGGCCATCTTCAAGCTTAACTTATTATTTCTAGTTAGCAAGAATGATTTCTTTCAGGCTTAGGCCGTGTTTAGGCGGCCAGGACCGTAATCTGCACATCGCCGATGCTGACCTTTTGCCCGGCGCGCACCTTGCAGGTCTTGCGCAATTCCTTTTTCCCGTCGACCGACACGACGCCGCTGGCGACCAAGACCTTGCCGGCGCCGCCGCTGTCGCACAGGCCTGCCAGCTTCAGCAACTGGTTCAATTCGACGTATTCCGCCGCCAAGTCAAAATTCACTTTTTGCATTTTATACCCTGTTGTAAGACTGTTGTTCGTGAGCGTCAGCGCAGGATAGTCTTCCGCGCCTTGCCGTTTTCCTGCAGTTTATCCGAGCGGCATGGATTTAGAGCCGCGTCCCCGTGTTAAAAATTACGCTGAGGCTACAATTCGGCGATTTGCCGCCGTTATAGCTGTTACACTTTAGCAATCGCGGTCTGGCGGTCTCCACATGCAGTACAGCACATTTCTCATCCTGAAACGACGCAGTTTGGTCTTCGCGTCCGCCGCCTTGTTCTCGGCTGCTCTGCATGCCGCCGAGCTTGGCGACATGGTGGTGCGTTCGTATATAGGCCAGCCGCTGGTGGCCGACATCGAGCTGGTGGCTATCGCCGCCGACGAAGCCGCCAACCTGCAGGTGCGCCTGGCGTCGCCGGACGTTTATCGCGGTGCCAGCACCGCCATGGATCCGGCCCTGCAAACGCTGAACCTGTCGGTCATGCACCGCGATCAGCGCCTGTTCTTGCACATGACCTCCCTTAAACCGATAGGCGCGAATCATGCGGTGCTGTTCCTGGAGTTGAGCGGCGCCGGCCGCAGTGCCGTGCGCGAAGCCACCGTCTGGCTGGCGGCGGATCCGTATCCGGCGCCGCCACCGCCGCCGGCGCCAGTATCCGCCGCGCCCGCGCCCAAGCCGGCGCCTGTGCCTGAAGCCGCATTGGTCGCCGCCATGGCCCGGGCCGCGATGCCCGCGCCGCCCAGCCATCCGCCGCCCGCGATGAAACCGCCGGCCGTGCCGAAGACGACAGGGCAGGCGCATCAGGCCGGGAATGAAGCAAGCCAGTCCAGGGGCGAAGAAAAAAAGGCTTATATCGCGCTGGACAAGAAAAATGCGGCGCTGGCCAAAAAGCTGCTGGAGCTGGAAGGCAAGATCAAACAATTGCAGAACGAGGTCGGCCGCCAGCCGGCGGCCGCCGCCTCCTCGTCCACCGCGGCGGCAAGCGCTGCATCGGCAAGCGCGGCCCCGCAGCCGCATCCGCATCCGCCGCTGCACAAGCTCAAGCCGCTGAAGGCGACGGCGGCGCCGAAAAAGCCGGCCGACACCGGTATCAGCCCGCCCGCCTGGTTCGGCGCCGGCGCCGCCTTGCTGTTGCTGTTGATCGGTGTGGGCGTGCACTTGTTCCGCCGCAGCAAGAAGGATGGGCCGCCATCCAAATACTGGGTCTTGCTGCGCCAGCCTTTCGGCCGCAAAAAGGCGCCGCGCGAACCGGCTCCGGCGGCGGCGGAAGCGGCGCTGGCCGAGCCGGGATAACCGTCCGCAAAAAAACAAAGCGCCCGCAGGCGCCTGGATATCGGGGCAGGGGCGCTTGCCCGGCCTGGCTTATTGCCCTGGTCGGGCTTGCATCACGCTGGACAATTGCGTCATCCAGGGTTCGGTGACATTGCGGATTTCGCGGTCGTTGGCCAGGATTTGTTTCAACAGATCGATTTTGCGCAGGCGCGGCGCGCCGCTCAGCGCCGGCACCGGCTCGGCGCTGACGCCGCTTGCTTCGGCGGCGCACTGGCTTTCCAGCTTGCTCAAACCATCCCAGTCGCTGTTACGCGCAGCCCTCACCATTTGATTGCTCAGACCGGCGATATTTTCGTACATCGAGAGGACTTCGTTGGAGGTCATGAACGCACCCTGGTTAAAAATGAGAAAAAATTATTGCTTGTCCAGATTAGCGGCAGCGGTTTCGGGAACTTTAGGCTTGTTTTGAAAAAAAACGAAAATAATTTGAAAATAATTCAAATCGGGAAAAACGGGTAGGGCGACGGGGGGAGGGCGCTGCGGGAGGAGGGCAAGCGATGCCGCGCTCGGGCGGCATCGGCGGGACTTGCTTATTTGATCAGTTCTTCCAGGCCGGCGCTCAATTCCCCCAGCTCGGGCATGCCGTCGATCAGCAGATTGGGCGCCAGGCCCAGCGCGTTTGCCACCCCGGTCGGGTAGCAAGCGCTCATTTCTTCAAGGCTCAGGCGGCTTTCCTCCATGCGCGCGCGCCAGGCCGCCAGATGGATGATCGCGCCTATGCGGTTCATCGGCGCTTCCGCGGTCGGGTTCGGGAAAGCCTTGATCGCTTCCGCAAACGGTTCCGGGAACTTCCAGCGCACCGCCAGTTCGGCGCCGACATCGCCAAAGTTGTAGCCCAGCGAAGCCTGTTCGGCGTCCAGCCGGCGCGAATCCAGCGGCGGCGCCACCTTATCCAGTTGCATCGCCTGCTCCGGCATCACGGCATGGATCACCAGTTGGCCGATGGCGTGCATCATGCCGATGGTGAACGCCAGGTCGGTATTTTCCTTGGCTTGCTTGGCGATCCATTTGGCGGCCACTGCGGTATGCAGGCTGTAGCGCCAGAATTGTTTCAGTTCCAGCCCAGGCACGCTCTTGAAGCCGCTCACCAGGCCGGAGCTGATGACCAGGGTGCGCACGGTAACGAAGCCGAGCATCATGACGGCGTCCTCGACCGTGCCTATGCTGCGCGAGACGTGGTAATACGCCGAATTCGCCAGCCTCAGCAGCTTGGCGCTGAGCACCGGGTCGGTGGACACTTTTTTCGCAATGGCTTCGGTCGAGACATTGGCGTCGTTAAAACTGTCAATCAGCTCCTGGACCACTTTGGGAGCGGTGGGCAACGCAGTGGGGTTTTGGAACAGTGCCTCTAGGTTCATGCTTATCTCCTGTATGGATGCGTTGCTACGCGTGAACTATATAGCGATTTTTAGGCCCGTTGCAAAAAATTTCCGTTAAAAGCGGGGTCTTTTGGACGTCCTCATTTTGTAGTCGCTACAACAATGATTTTCCAGTCACGATATTCCTGCGCCTGAATCTCCCGGCCCGGCGCGCGAACGTGTAAACTGCGGTGCTTCGTTGGACGCTCCAATACCGTTTTTGATCAGACAAAGGAAAGCCATGCATTCTTCATTCCCATCGTTGCGCTGGACGCCGCT
>DASYLQ010000104.1:0-3772 GCA_036009485.1 Janthinobacterium sp. | reverse complement strand
CCTTCACGCCCCACATTTGATTAAGACAATCCATGCGTCTGCTGCACACTTCCGACTGGCACCTGGGCCAGACCCTGCACAACTTCGAACGCAGTTACGAGCACCAGTGTTTCCTCGACTGGCTGCTGGACGCCATCGCCGCCGAACAGGCCGACGTCCTGCTGGTCGCCGGCGACGTCTTCGACAACGCCAACCCGTCTTCGGCCTCGCAAAAGCAGTTGTACCGTTTCTTGCAGCAAGCCCGGCAGCGCATGCCGCAACTGAACCTGGTCGTCATCGCCGGCAACCACGATTCGGCCGGCCGGCTGGAGGCGCCCGGACCGCTGCTGGAAGCCCACGGCACCCACGTCATCGGCAATGTGCTGCGCCGGGACGACGGCGAAATCGACCTGGAACGGCTGGTGCTGCCGCTGACCGGCAAGAGCGGCGCGGTGGAAGCATGGTGCCTGGCGATTCCCTTCCTGCGTCCCGGCGACGTGCCACGCACGCCCTTGCCTGAACAGCAGCCTGAAGCGGCTGGCGGCGCCGGCGCCGATCAGACCCACGCCCAGAACCAACTTGCCGATCCCTACCTGGCCGGCATCGCCCTGCTGTACAGCCAGGCGCTGGCCCTGGCGCTGAGCAAGCGCCGGCCCGGCCAGGCGATCCTGGCGATGGGCCATTGCCACATGGTCGGCGGCGAAATGTCCAACGATTCCGAGCGCCGCATCGTCATCGGCGGCACCGAGATGCTACCGGCCGGAATCTTCGATCCGCTCGTCGCCTACGCCGCGCTGGGCCATCTGCACCTGGCGCAGGCGGTCGGCCGGCAGCGCCACATCCGCTACTGCGGCAGCCCGATCCCGCTCTCGTTCGCCGAAGTCGGCTACCGCCACCAGGTCTTGCGCATCGACCTCGATGGCGAAGGCTTGCGCGAGGTCGCCGCGCTGCCGGTGCCGCGCGCCGTCGAACTGCTGCGCGTGCCGGACAAGCCGGCGCCGCTGCAGCAGGTGCTGGCCGAACTGGCCGCGCTGGAGGCGCCGGCGGCGCACGGCGCCTTGCACACGCTGCCTTTCCTGGAAGTGCGGGTGCGGCTGGACGCGCCGGAACCGGGCTTGCGCGCGCGCATCGAAGCCGCGCTGGAGGGCAAGGCCGTGCGGCTGGCGAAAATCGAGACTTCCAGCGCGGCGCGCCATCCCTCTTGCGGCGCCGAGGCGATGACCCTGGACCAGCTCGACAAGCTGCAGCCGGCCGATATTTTCCGCCAGTTGTACCAGCAAAAATTCGGCAGCGCAGCGCCGTCCGAACAAATCAGCGCCTTTGCCGAACTGCTCCTACCCGGCGTCTCATAAAAAACAAGAAAACATCGCATGAAAATTCTGAAAATCAGCGGCAAGAACCTGGCTTCGCTGGCGGGCCAGTTCAGCGTCGACTTTGGCCGGGAACCGCTGGTCTCGAGCGGCTTGTTCGCCATCAGCGGCCCCACCGGCGCCGGCAAGAGCACCCTGCTCGACGCCTTGTGCCTGGCCCTGTACGACGCCACGCCGCGCCTGCTGAAAGTGGCCGGCCGCAGCGCGCTGCCGGACGTCGGCGCCGAAACCGTGACGGCGCAGGACACGCGCACGCTGTTAAGGCGCGGCAGCGCCGAAGGCCATGCCGAAGTCGATTTCGTCGGCAACGACGGCGCCGCCTACCGCGCGCGCTGGAGCGTGCGCCGCTCGCGCACCAGGGCCGAGGGCATCCTGCAACCGACCGCCATGGGCTTGTGGCAACTGCCCTCGCTGCAAGCGATCGGCGCCACCAAGACCGAGGTGAAGGCGGAAATCGAACAGCGCATCGGCCTGTCCTTCGAACAGTTCACGCGCGCCGTGCTGCTGGCGCAAAACGAATTCTCGACCTTCCTGAAGACCGAGGACAACGAGCGCGGCGAGCTGCTGGAAACCCTGACCGGCAGCACCATCTATACCGAGATCTCGATGCGCGCGTTCGAGCGCGCCAAGCGCGAACAAGCCGCCCTGCAAAAACTCGGCGAGCGCCTGGCCGACCAAAAGCCGCTGCCCGCGGAACAACGCGGTGCGCTCGACCTGGAGAGCGCCGCCGCCGACAGCGCCGTCGCCGCGCTCGACAGTCGCAAGGCCATGCTGGAACAGCAATTGCGCTGGCATGGCGAAGCGCTGAAACTGCGGCAAAACGAAGCGCTCGCACAGCAGGCCGTGGCGGCCAGCCAGGCGGAATCCGACAGCGCCGGAGCGCGCCGCGCGGCGCTGGCCCGGCTCGAAGCGGTGCAGGCGGCGCGCCCGCTGGCCGGCGAGGCGGCGCGCATCGGCGCCGATATCGGCCATACGCAAACGCTGGCCGCCGGCGGCGAACGCGATGCGGCCCAGGCCAGGCTGGCCCAGGATGAAGCGGCGGCCGCCGCGCGGCACGGCGCCGCCCTGCTGCTGCAGGCCGAAGCCGCCCAGCGCAACGCCGCGGCGCAGCTCGACCTGGCCAAGGCGCTCGATGCGCGCATCGAGGCGGCGCGGCCGCCGCACCGCCAGGCGGTGCTGGCTTGCCAGGCGGCCGACCAGGCCAATGAAAGCGCCCGCCTCGCGCTGCAGGAAAAACAGCAGCAAAAAAATAGCCTGCTGACGGCGCAGGAAAGCGGCGCGGCATGGCTGGCCCAGCACCAGCCCTGGCAAATGCTGGCGCAGTCGTGGCCGCGCTGGGACGTCTTGTTCGTCCAGGCCGAGCAAGCCGCGGCGCAGGCGGACGCCGCGGCGCGCACCTTGGCCGGCAAGCGGGAACTCGCGGCCAGTTGCCGCGCCGACGAAGTCGCCGCGGCCGCCAGGCTGGCGGCATCGGCGGCGTCGGTGCACGCGCTGGAAGCGCAGCGCCAGGAAACCATCCGCGCCCTCGCCGCCTTCGACGGCGCCGCGCTGCAGCGGCGCCGCCAGGAATCCGAACGGCGCCGCGACGCCCTCGCGGGCGCGGAAAAAACCTGGACCGAGCTGGCGGCAAAACAGGCGCGCCGCGAGCAGCTGAAGGCGCAGGAAACGCAGATGCGCCAGGCCAGGGAAACAGCGCAGGCGCTGCTGCTGCGGGAGCAGGCCAGGGCCGAGGGCATCATGGCCGCTTTCGAGCAGGCCGAGCGCTCCCTGAAAACAGCCGAAGCGGCCTGCGCCGAGAACGTCGAAACGCTGCGCGCCGCGCTGCAAGAAGAGGCGCCCTGCCCGGTTTGCGGCGCGCTGGACCATCCCTACCGCCACGACAACGGCGCCCTGCAGGCGATGCTGGCCGGGCTGCAGGCCGAAGTGGCGCGCTGCCGCCAGCAAGCCCAGGACAGCATCGAACACCAGGCGACCCAGCGCGCCGCGGCCGGCGCCGGTATCGAGCAACTGGGCGTCATCGGGTCCGAACTGCGCGCGCTGACGGAAGCCATCGAAGGCCTCGCCCCGGTCTGGCAGCGGCAGGCGGCAGCGCTGGACTTGCCCCAGGATGCGCGAGCCGGCGCCTGGTTTGAAGAGCAGTTGCGCACGGCGCAGGCCGCGCTGGCCGACATGGCACGGCAGGAAGAAGCGATCCGCCGCGCCGTCGCCGCCAGGGACGAGGCGCAAGACGCCTGCGACCAGGCGGCGGCGCAGCATGCCCGCCTGGCGGGCGCGGCGGCGGCGGCGCAAACCGCGCTGCTGCGGGCGAATGCCGGCCTGGACGCGCTGGAAGAAAAGCGCGCCAGCCTGGACTTGCAACTGGGCGCCCTGCTGGACGACCTGGATGGCGCCTTCAATTCCAACGACGTCGTCAACGAAGACTG
>DASYLQ010000103.1:0-5146 GCA_036009485.1 Janthinobacterium sp. | reverse complement strand
CTGCCCGGCAGATCGCTACCCTGATTCAAGGTATTGTCGCTCTGGCTGGACAGATTGCCGCTCTGGCTCAGGTTGCCGCTTTGGCCGCCCATGCCGCTCTGGCCGGCATTCGCGCCGCTTTGCAGCGTGCTGGTGCCCTGGCCCATCACGCTGCCGGTCGAGGTCCGCTGGCCCGGCAGGTTTTGCTGGGTGCCGTAAAAGCCATGGATCTGGCTGCCGAACTCGCTGCTTGCCATGTCCGGCCAGTGATCCTTGTCGAAGCCCGGCGCATTCTTCAGTTGGTCCTTCGAGCAATCCAGGATAAATCGCTTGTTGCCGGTATCCAGTTGCAGGCTTTGCCAGGGCACGGCGAACAATTTATCGCCCATGCCGAGCAGGCCGCCGAAAGACAGCACGGCATACGCGATCTGGCCGCCTTGCATGTCGATCATGATTTCCTTGATGTCGCCAAGGTTCTCGTCCTGGCGGTTATAGACGTCTTCGCCGATCAATGTGTCGGCGCCCATCAGGCGCGGTCCAGGGCCGCTGTTGTCGCGGTCCCGATAGATGCCAAATGTATCCCGATCTTCGTAGCTCATGTTGGTCTCCAGTCGTGTAGAAAATAAACCGCACAAGCTCATGCGGCGTAAAACCAGAATACCGCAGTTGATTTTTGGACGTTCTTGCATGAAGGAATCGTACAGAGCTTGCGACAACCAAAAGTACCCCTTATGTACGCTGAAATACTCAGGACTTGAAGACGCGAAAATGTCAGGCGGCATTCTGTGACCAGGCTATGCGGATGCGCAAGGCCAACGCCGTTTTGCCGCCGAAGCGGACCTTGACGGCATTGCCTGTTTTAACCGGATGGATACCCGCGCCGCAAAGTCACTTCGAAATTATGTTTGGAGAAATAAACCCCCAATGTCATACTCGCCGCCGTAACATTTTGCGCTGGACAGAATTTGCAATATAGATAAGGACATCTGACATGACATTCACCAAACTGATCGGCCTGGCCGTTTTTACCATGCAATTGACACTATCCGCCGGCGCCGCGCCGGCAGCCGATTATCCGGCGCCGCAAGAGGGTACCTGGGTCGCCCGCAATGCCGATTTCCGCAGCGGCGAAGTATTGCCGGAGCTGCGCATCCATTACCTGACGATCGGTGCGCCCACCGGCGAACCGGTGCTGATCCTGCACGGGACCACCGGTTCCGCCGCCAGCCTGCTGACGCCGCAATTCGCCGGCCAGCTTTTCGGCCCGGGGCAGGCGCTCGACGCCCGCCGCTATTACATCATCATCCCGGACGGCATCGGCGGCGGCGGTTCGAGCAAGCCCTCTGACGGCTTGCGCGCCAGGTTCCCGAAATATGATTACGACGACATGGTCAAGGCCCAATACCGCTTGCTGACCGAACACCTGGCGGTGAAACACTTGCGGCTGGTGCTCGGCTATTCGATGGGCGGCATGCACACCTGGTTGTGGGCCGAGAAATATCCGGATTTCATGGATGTTGCCGTGCCGATGGCTTCGCTGCCGACCGAGGTGGCGGGGCGCAACTGGATGCTGCGGCGTTTGATCATCGATTCCGTGCGCAACGATCCCGAATGGATGAACGGTAATTACGTCACCCAGCCGCGCGCTTTCCAGATTGCCTCGGTGTTTTATGGCCTCGCCGCGAATGGCGGCAGCCAGGCCTTGTACGCGGCCGCGCCGACGCGCGAAAAGGCCGACAGGCTGGTCGACCTGCGCCTGAAGGCGCCGTTCACCGGTGACGCCAACGATCATTTGTACCAATGGGATGCGTCGCGCACGTATAACGCCTCGCCGGACCTGGAAAAGATCCAGGCCACCCTGCTGGCCATCAACGCGACCGATGACGAGCGCAACCCGCCCGAACTCGGCGTATTGGAGAGCGAGATCAAGCGGGTCAGGCATGGCGCCATGCTGCTGGTGCCCGGCAGCGCCCAGACTGCCGGCCACGGCACGCTGACCATGGCAAAACTATGGGCGCCGAATCTGGCGGCCCTGTTGCAAAGCGCGCCGAAGAACGGCAAGTAAGCGCCGCACAGTGTAGCCGCCCTCCTTTCAGTTCAGGAAAGGACGGCGGCCCGCAGCGATGTGTTTCACTTCACCTGGCCCAGCTCGCAGCCGGATTTGCTGCCGTCCATGCGGCAGGCATTCACTTGCCGTCCCGCCGTATCCCATATCCTGACGTCCCACTGGTCCGCGCCGCGGCGTTCCATCGTCATATAGCCGAAGCCGTTCACCCAGGAACTGAAGTGATCGACGATGGCGCCCGGCGCCGGTCCGTAACCGGGCGCCACGCTGGCCGGCAGCGGCACGATATCTTCGCTGGTGCCGGAAAAACCGGCGACGAACTGGGTCGGATGGGGGCTGGAAAAACTGATTTGCTCCCACACGTGGACGTGCCCGGACAGCATGGCGTTGACCCTGGGCGGCAAGAACAGCGGATTGATCGCGCCAAATACCGATTGCAATCCCGCATTCCCTGGCATGATGGAAATCTTGCCCTGCTTATCTTCCCTGGCGGCGAAGCCGAGGATGGGATGGTGGTTCACGCCGATGTTGTAATCGGCCTGCTGCGACAGGGCGTCGAGCTTGCGGTAGAGATCGGCATATTTTGCCGCAGCGACATTGCCTTGCGGAATGACGCCGTTCGGCGTATTCGAGGTATCCAGGACGATAATCTGGCCGTGCTTGCCTATCGGCACCGCATACGGATCGCTATAGTCGCCATTGCTGTCGTCGGCCGCCGCAATGCAGTCGCGTCCCGCCGACAGGGGGCGCGGATCGAGCAGGCGCCACCAGCCCTGGCCGGCGCGGTTGCAGGATTCATGGTTGCCGCGCACCATGACCCATGGTGCCGCCAGCAGCAAGGGCCGGGCCGGCTTGAAAAAATCCGCGTTCCAGGCATCCCAGCCATAACCCCAGGGGCTGCCGGCGCAACCGGCGTTGCCCTCCGGGCAGGCATTTTCGCGGTACAGATAATCGCCGACATGGACCACCAGGTCCGGTTTCCATTTGGCCGCGGCGGCGGCGATGTCGGCGAATGGATATAGGCGGGCATCGTTGCAAGCCTGGGCGGCGTTATCCGATTTCTTGATGCGGCAGCCGGTATCGCCGATGACGACGATGCGATTCACCTCGGCGGCCGGCAGCGGCAGCGCGCGGCCATCGACCGTTACGCTGGCGGCGTGGGCGGGAATGGTCTGTTCGCAAGCCAGCAGCGGAAAGTCCGACGGCTTCGAATCGGCTGGCGCCGAGCGCGTGGCACGCAGGGGCAGGGTTTGCGGAGCGGCGCGCGGATGCATCGCGACGTCGCGGCCATCGATGCGCACCGCCGGGCAGGCGGACGCCGGCGTCAATACCCGCAGCACCGGCACGCCTTGTTCGCCGAGCACGACGAACATGCTGGCATCGGCATGCGCGTCGGCGCCGGCATGTTCGGGCGCCGCGCATCCAGCCAGGGCCGAGGCCAGGAAAACCGGCAAAGCCGCCGAAGAGCGAATGGGTGCGCGAAATGAATGAAACATATTATCAATCTCCATGGACCGGATTTTTCGTGGGCTAGCGGCGTATGCTGCCGCTTTACCCGCCGCGGCAGTCCGTGGCCAGGTCGGGGCACGCCGCTCACCCTGCCGGGCCGGCGAAGTTGAGCGCCCATCTGTTGATGAAAAAACCTCTTGGGCAACTCACAATACGCCCGCTTTCATTAACGCTGAATTAAGGAAAAACCATTTTCATCCACACTTTTAAAACTTGACCTAGGTCAAGGATTTTGCTCGTCTCTAGAGTCAATCTTGGCCGGCAGTACATAAAAAACACCAATATTGGAGACCGTATGAAACCGAAATTCAAGCCGCTGCAAGCGGCCTTAGTCGCAGCATTCTGCCTTCCCGCCATGGTCTTTCCTCGCCTCGCCCTGGCCGACAATACCGATGAAATCAACGCTTTGCGGGCCCAGGTCAGCGCCTTGATGCAACGCCTGGACGCGCTGTCGCAGAAACAGGACGAAACGGCGAAAAAACAGGACAAACTGGAACAGACCGTGCAAGCGGCGCCGGCGCCGGCCGCCGCCTCTTCCGAACCCAGGCTGGAAGCCTTGCTGAAGGGCTTCTACGGCAACCTCGACGTTTCCATCGACGATACCAGCAAGGGTATCAACGGCACCGTGAATGGCAAGGGACCGGTCGGCAACGTCGGCTGGATGCCTGGCATCTCCAGCAATAAATCCGTCCTCGGCTACCGCGGCCAGAAGCAGATCGGCGACGGCGACGTGAATTTCCTTTACCAGATCGAATCCTCGCTGGCGCTGACCGTCTCGCCCGGCACCAGTTCGTCGTATACCTCGGACAGCAATGCAGTGAAGGGCACCCTCGGTTCCGGCGATACCTTCGTCGGCCTGGGAAACAAGGACTGGGGCGCCATCAAGTTCGGCGTCACCTATACGCCGTACAAAAAAGCCACCGACCGCATGAATCCATTTTCGGGCCAGCTCGGCGATTACGCCGCCATCATGGGCAATACCGGCGGCGACAATCGCGTCGAGTTCGGCACCCGGCTCGATCATTCGCTGTGGTACGAATCGCCCAAGTTCGCCAATGGGCTGAGCTTCGACGCGCTGTTTTCGCCTGGACAAAACCGTACCTACGACAACGTGGTCCAGTCATCCGGTTCGTCCGATTGCAACGGCGGCAACCAGCCAGGCAGCGGCAACCTGCCGCTCAATTGCGACGACGGCGGTTTCGACAATGCCTTCAGCGCCGCACTCAAGTACGAGCAAGGGCCGTTCTACGCGACGATGGCGTATGAAATCCATCGCAATACCAACCGCAACAGCGACGGCATCGGTTCCGGCGCCCCCGGTTATGCGGCGCTGGCGGCCAGCCATCCCGAGCTGATCGACGGCGGCACCCAGTTCGGCGGCTCGAATATCGTGCTGGGACAGGGCGGTTATACCCAGGATATCGGCAATGAATGGGCCTTCAAGGTCGGCGCCCAGTACATCTTCCCCACCAAGACCACGGTCAGCGCCATCTGGGAGCGCATGCGCCGCGAGATTCCCGCCTATCTGCAATTCCAGAACGAACGCAGCCGCGACGGCTTCTGGCTGGCGGCGACCCAGGCCATCACCGAGAA
>DASYLQ010000102.1:0-1648 GCA_036009485.1 Janthinobacterium sp. | reverse complement strand
ATCGGCGGCGCGCGGGTGGGTCGGCTTGACGTCGAGCCGGCCCAGCACCGTCAATCCCGCCGCCGCTATCCACGCCAGCAATTCGGCGCGCGGACGCAGGCCCAGATGCTCCGCCAGGTCGGACAGGATCAGCCAGCCTTCGCCGCCCGGTTCCAGGTGCGCCGCCAAGCCGCCCAGGAAACCGCGCAGCATGCGGCTGTCCGGATCGTAGACCGCGTATTCGATCGGCGAACTGGGGCGCGCCGGCAACCACGGCGGATTGCAGGCGACCAGCGGCGCGCGGCCGGGCGGGAACAGGTCGGCCTGGATCACTTCGACCTTGTCGTCCAGCTCCAGCCGCGCCAGGTTTTCGCGGGCGCAGCTGAGCGCGCGCGGGTCCTGGTCGGTAGCGACGGTGCGGGCCACGCCGCGCCGCGCCAGCACCGCGGCCAGCACGCCGGTGCCGGTGCCGATGTCGAAGGCCAGCCCGGCTTGCGGCGGCAGCGGCGCGTTGGCCACCAGGCCGACGTATTCGCTGCGGACAGGCGCGAACACGCCGTAGTGCGGATGGATGCGCGCGCCCAGCGCCGCCAGTTCGATGCCGGTGCGGCGCCATTCGTGGGCGCCGATCAGGCCCAGCAATTCACGCAGCGAGGCGACGAAAGCTTCTTCGCCGCGGCCATAGGCTTCATTGCACGCCAGCTTGACGTCGGGCGCGCGGCGCAGCGGAATGCCGTAGTCGGCATCGAAGGGCAGCAGCAGCATCGCCAGCGTGCGCGCCCTTTGCGACTGCGCCTGGCGGTGCAGGTGGAAGGCTTCGGCAGGCGACGCCGCGACCTTGGCCGGTTTGCCGCGCTTGCCCCCTTTGTCATGCTTGTGGTCGGCGCGCCGGGCCAGCGCCTGCAGCAACTGGCGCGCATTCTGGAAGTCGCCGCGCCACAGCAGCGCCGTGCCTTCGCACGCCAGGCGGAAGGCGACATCGGCGCTGGTGCGGTCGTCGGCGATGACCACCCGTTTCGGCGCCGGCGTGCCGCTTTCCGAACGCCAGCGCGCCGAACGTTCTTCGCCGGCTTCGATCCAGTGGATGGTCGGATACCGGGGCGCGGCCGGGGTCATGCGATCACCCGCGCAGCGGCGATGCGGATGGCGAGGGGAACAGGGATAGTACGCGCAACGGCGGGCGGCGCGGCAAAACGGAAATTCAGCGGCATGGGCTATCAGTCGAGAGGGAATAGCGGGCGCGGCGAGGTTTGACTGCCGCGGCCCGTGCTTGGAGCCTCATTATACGTGGGAGCGTCGGCGTGACGCTGACTGCGCCGCCGCGGACGGTCTGCCCGGGCGGCCGCGCCTTCGCCCGCCTTTTCTGTTTATGCCGCCGGCGGATTCGTCTTCGCCAGGTTTGGATCGGCCGATGTCGCCGGCGCCGTCTGTGCCGGTGCGGCGGGCGCCTGCATCGCGTAGGCCTTGGCCGCCGGTGGCGTCGACGTCGCCGGCGTATCGGCCGTGCCTGCCGTGCCCAAGGTGGTGGTTTGCTGTATCAGGTTCAGCAGGCGCAGCGACAGCGTGCCGCCCTGGCCGCTGCCGCCGGCATCGCCCGCAGCCGCCTGTGTATTCGCCGGCAGCGACGTCTGCATCGGGTGGCCGAGCATGTTGAACAGGTCGGACAAAC
>DASYLQ010000101.1:0-1586 GCA_036009485.1 Janthinobacterium sp. | reverse complement strand
GCTCGACAATGCGCCGCTCGGCGAGATGCTTTCGCGCACCCTGCCGTTCGATCGCATCCAGGCCAACATCGACGCCGGCACGCTGTACGCGCTGTGCGTGACGGCCTCGGGCTACTCGAGCGGCCAAAGCGTTTCGTTCTTCCAGGCCGGCGCCGGATCGGAAGGCTGGGAACGCAATCAGCGCATCGGGGCCGCGGTGGCGCTGAAGCTCGAGTACCTGCTCGCTTCGGCCGCCCTGCCGTTCATCTTTCCGGCGGTGAAGGTACATCGCGAATACTTCGGCGACGGCTCGATGCGCCAGATCGCGCCGGTGAGCCCGGCGCTGCATCTGGGCGCCGATCGCGTGCTCATCGTGGGCACGGGCCGCCAGACCCAGGAACAGGCGCGCGCGCGCTCCAACGTCTATCCGTCCTTTGCCCAGATCGCCGGCCATGCGCTCAACTCGATTTTCCTCGACAGCCTGGCGGTCGACATCGAGCGCCTGAACCGCGTCAACCAGACCCTGTCCATGCTGCCCGAGGAGTTTTTGGCGCGCACGCCGCTCAAGCCGGTCGAGCTGCTGGTGATCGCGCCGTCCGAGCGCCTGGACGATATCGCCGTGCGCCACATCGGCAGTTTGCCGTCGCCGATACGCGCCATGTTGTCGGGCATAGGCGCAACAGAAGCGCGCGGCGCGGCGCTGGCCTCGTATTTATTGTACGAATCGACTTATACTTGCGAGCTGATCCAGCTTGGACAGCGCGATACGCTGGCGCGCAAAGCGGATGTACTGGCGTTCTTCCATTCCTGATCGGACGCCTTTGAGCCGGAGCGCATGCGCTCCCCGGCCACGCCAGCCGGCGCCGCTCGCGCTTTTTTTTTACAGGACCTTGAAGTGCGCTTGATTCGACGCCTCCACTCCCTTGCGCTGCTGTGCGCCCTGGCTGCCCTTTGGGCCGGGGCCGCCGCGGCGCGGACGCCGGCCGATGCGCCGACGCGCACCTTGCGCTTCGAGCAGCTCAACGTCGAGCAGGGATTACCGCAGGAATCGGTGTTGGCGGTGGTCCAGGACAAGCAGGGATTCATGTGGTTCGGCAGCCAGGCCGGCCTGAGCCGCTACGACGGCTATCGCATCACGACCTTCAAGAGCACCCCGTCCGACCCGGCCAGCCTGGCCGACAACTGGGTGCGCGTGCTGTACCTGGACCAGGACGGCCAGTTGTGGGCCGGCACCGACGGCGGCCTGGACCGCTACGATGCGGCGACCCAGCGCTTCAGCCATTTCAAGCCGCGCGAGGAAGCCGGGCGCGGCAATGGCGACCGGCATATCCAGGCCATCTCCGGCGACGGCGGCCACGGGCTGTGGATCGCCACCACCGACGGCTTGCAGCATTTCGACCCGGCCAGCGGCGTCTTCAAGGCCTGGCGCCACACGGCGGGCGACCCGGCCAGCCTGGGCAACGACCATGTGAACGCCCTGGCGCGCGACGCCGCCGGCAGGCTGTGGGTCGGCACCGAAAGCGGCATCGACATGCTGGCGCCTGGTGCCGCCGGTTTCGAACACTACAAGGTCGACGCCGCGCCGGCTTCCCGCTTCAATGCGGTCC
>DASYLQ010000100.1:0-3911 GCA_036009485.1 Janthinobacterium sp. | reverse complement strand
ACCGAACCGAAGGCATCCAGGCATTGCGCGGTGAGCGTGCCGGCCGCCCACTGCACGCCGTCCCAATGCACCTGGCCGACGATGCCGGTGGTGTTTTGGGTCAAGTCGTTATTCACCGTATCGACCGGATTCGGTATCTGGTCCTGCCCTTGCGCAACGCCGTTCACCAGCAGGCGCACGCTCGGGCAATTACTGAAGGCATTCACGCGCACGGCGCCGGCGCGGTTCCAGTGGTGCGCCAGGCTGACCACCGGCTTGATCTCGAAAGGCGTCCAGGCCGCCTGGTAAGCGAAATACAGCAGTTTCGGAAAGCGGTTACCGTCCATCATCGACGCGCCCAGCGAACGGACGTTCACGTCGGCGGTGCCGTCCCAATAGGTGCTGGTCTCGCCCGGCGTGTCGGCCAGATACCATTGCGCCATGCCGAAGGCGTTCGCCGCCACGCCCTTGCGCCAGTCGTTGAGAAAAGGCGCGACGTGGGCGATCTCGTAATCGTAAGCCTCGCGGAATTCGCCGGTGCCCCAGTATTCGGCGGACCAGGCCGGTTTATCCGGGAACTGGTTTTTCACGCCGACTTCGCAGCCTTCCAGGGTGCAGCCGAGGATGTCGCCATTGTTCGCGTCCGGCGTGCGGTCGGCCTGGGCGCGCGGATTGACCGGATCCCAGATCAGCGACAGCGCCTTCAGGGTTTGCGCGAAGCCGGTGTCGGTCACGCCATTGTCGGCTTCCCAGGCCAGGATCGATGGATTGTTACGGTCGCGCACGATCATCTCGCGGTGCAACTCTGTTTTCAACGGAAATTTATCGATGATATTTTGCGGACAGGCGGCGGTCGGCGCGGGCACGTTGTAGCAAGTGCCGGCAAAGCCGTTTTCGCCATCGCCGCTCGGCTGCACGACAAAGATCCCCAGCGCGTCGGCCGCTGCCACGAATTCGGGGCTGGACGAGGAATGGCCGGGACGGTACAGATTGCCGCCCGCGTCGGCCAGCAATGTCAAGTCGCGCCACTGCTGCTCTTCCGGCACGGCGGTGCCCAGGGCGGGGTAATCGTAGCGCCCGGAAGCGCCCCACAGATGATGGGCGTGACCGTTAATGATCGGAAAGTTCTCGTCCCAGACGATGGTGCGGATGCCGAGCGGGCTTTCGACCGCATCGACCACGGCACCATTGATGCTGACGATATGGAATACCCGGTACATATACGGACGGCCGAAGGTGCTGTTATTCGGATACCACAGCGTCGGATTGGCCACCGTCAGGTTTTGCCGGAACAGCGTCGGATTCAAGCCCGGGCCTGCATTCGGCGGCAAGGTTTTATCATCCTGGGCCTGCGCCACGATATTGCCCCGGCCATCGACGATTTGCGTCGTCAGCGTGACGTTTTGCGTGGCCGCGCCTTCGTTCAACACATTCGTTTCAACCTGGATCGCCGCCGATTGCTGGCTGTCGTCGATGCTGACGGTGGCGACATGGGTGCCCCAGGTCTTCAAGACCGGATAGACGTTTTGCGGAATGTGCACCTTGTCGGTGACATACATATAGACCGGCCGGAACAGGCCGGAATCGCCCTGGCCGAAACGGAAGCCCTGGGAAAAATCGGGCGATTCGAAGAAGGCATCGTCTTTCGCCACCTTTACCGCCAGCACATTGTCGGCGCCGAACCTGACCAGGCCGGTGACGTCGACGACGAAAGGAAGAAAGCCGACGACATGGGTGGCATTCGGATTCAGCGCACTGCTGCCCGGCACGAAGGTGCCGTTGACGTAGACTTGGGCGCCGGTGTGGGCGCCTTCGAATTCGATCAGTACCTTGCGGCCCGAATACTGGGTCGCCAGCGTGAAATGCTTGCGGTACCAGGCGGCGCGCCCGGTCATGAAACCTGCCCCGCCGCCCGACTGGGTATTGATGAACATTTCCGACTCGTTCACGGAATGCGGGATGCCGACGGAGGCCCAGGCGGAATCGTCGAAAGCCGGCTGGGGAATGGCGGCCGAATCGAGGTCGCGCGTGTACTTCCACGGGGTGGCGCCGAGATTGATCTTGATGCGGTTCGAGGGCGGAGGCGACGCGGATGGATCCGCATGTGCAGCCGAGAGGCGGAAGCCGCCGGCCAACAGCAAAAGAAGAGCAAACATCCACCACATGTCTGCCCAGACTACGAGTCCGCGGTCCTTCATGTCGCCTCCGTGAATTTTTTATTGTTTCTTTTTATTTAACTCAACTCCATTGGAAAACTTCGGCACAGCTTGGTTCTTTGGGTGCTTTAGATGGGATAAAGACTAAACGGAAAGGTTTCCACACAAAATAAATAAAAATTGGAAAGGTTTCCTGTTTTGAGGATTAAACTTTTGTGAGGGAAAGTCAAGAAAAAGTAGGTAGGTGCTTTAACGATATGATTTAGATCAACAAACAGATCAGTAAGGAAATGTGTAGGAAATCGCTGAAAATCCATTGTTGAGTGCCAGGTCAAGCATCGGCAACGTAACGCGAGCAATAAAGCTAATGCGAATCATTGCAATAATGATTCGAAGCACCCCTGCTCGCTTATTCATTGGATGGTCCTTAAAATAAGCAATAAGCGAACAATAAACGGCTCGGCGTCGACGGCATTCTGAAGGCCGTTTGGCAACAGCCGATTGCAACAGAGGAATCTGCAATGCGGAAACGTCATAGCGAAGGACATCGCATACAGTCCGTAGGCTGGCTAAGGGCCGCGGTACTGGGCGCGAACGATGGCATTGTCTCGACAGCCAGTTTGGTCATCGGTGTAGCCGCGGCCAATGCAGCGCACGCCAACATTTTATTGACGGGAGTCGCGGGACTGGTCGCAGGCGCCATGTCCATGGCAACGGGCGAGTACGTCTCAGTGCATTCCCAATCCGATACTGAAAAAGCGGCGCTGGACGTAGAGCGTGAAGAAATCAAGACGGATTTCGCCGGCGAGCACCGAGAGCTTGCAGGGATATACGTACGCCGCGGACTGGATATGCCGCTGGCAAAGCAAGTCGCGGCCAAACTGATGGCGCACGATGCGCTTGCCGCTCATGCAAGGGATGAACTCGGCATTTCAAATACAAATACCGCCAAACCGCTCCAGGCAGCGCTCGCATCTGCGTGCAGCTTTGCCGCCGGCGCCGCGCTACCGCTAGCTGTCGTTGCGCTGGCACCTCAGAATGCCTTGTTACCAGCGGTTAGCGTAGCGGCGCTGGCCTGCCTGGCTTTCCTGGGAGGGCTCGCCGCAAAAACCGGGGGAGCGAAGATCCTTCCCGGAGTATTACGGGTTACGTTCTGGAGCGCCTTGGCGATGGGCGTCAGCGCCGGCGCCGGCATGTTGTTTGCGGGGACCGCGTGAAGGGCACCTGAAGTACTGAGTCATCCCCATCCCATGATACGGGTATCGTCACTTGCACACCACATCTCAAAAGGCGCAAATGCAAACGAAAACATCCTCCCGTTACGGAGCGCTAAGCCAAGCCTTTCATTGGCTGACCGCGATTCTCGTATTGGTCGCATTCATTTACGGACCTGGCGGCTCGGAAGAGCGAGTCTACCTTCCGCAAGCCGACGCAGGCCGGCATCTACACGAAACTCTGGGCATATGCATCCTGGTGTTGGCGGTGCTTCGCTTGCTATGGCGGTCGGTGGCGGCGCGTCCGGAACCGCCCGAGGTCGCTCGCTGGATGGGAGCGGTGGCAACAATGCTGCAATATGGACTATATCTGCTGCTGTTTGCATTACCGCTTACGGCCATGCTTGGCGCATGGCTGGAAGGGCATCCGCTGACCTTGTTATGGGGACTACAGATTTCCCCGCCATTTTCGGCATCGCGCTCGCTTGGCGCGACACTGGCCGAGGTCCATGGCTGGCTAGGCGACATCATCATGTGGCTCGCTGGATTGCACGCCATCGCC